>NZ_JALJRI010000046.1:0-20324 GCF_024519795.1 Micrococcus sp. Mcc89
GGCCGGCGTCGTGGTGGCCTGCGGACGGCGGGGCCCATCAAGGGCCTCAGGCGGACGGGATCAGAAGTCCCAGTCCTCGTCCTCGGTGTTCTCGGCCTTGCCGATCACGTAGGAGGAGCCGGATCCGGAGAAGAAGTCGTGGTTCTCGTCCGAGTTCGGGGAGAGTGCGGAGAGGATGGCGGGGTTCACGTTCGTGGTCTCGGCCGGGAACATGGGCTCGTAGCCCAGGTTCATCAGCGCCTTGTTCGCGTTGTAGTGCAGGAACTTCTTCACGTCCTCGGCCAGGCCGACGGCGTCGTAGAGGTCATGGGTGTACTCGACCTCGTTCTCGTACAGCTCGAACAGCAGCTCGAAGGTGAACGCCTTGAGCTCCTCCCGCTTCTCCTCCGGCAGGGTCTCGATGCTCCGCTGGTACTTGTAGCCGATGTAGTACCCGTGCACGGCCTCGTCGCGGATGATCAGACGGATCAGGTCCGCGGTGTTGGTGAGGCGGGCGTGCGCGGAGAGGTACATGGGCCAGTAGAAGCCCGAGTAGAAGAGGAAGGACTCGAGCAGGGTGGAGGCGATCTTCTTCTTGTACGGGTCCTGGCCGTCATAGCGCTCCACGATCAGGCGGGCCTTGGCCTGCAGATTCGGGTTCTCCCGGGACCAGCGGAACGCCTCGTCGATCTCCGGGGTGGAGGCCAGCGTGGAGAAGATCGAGGAGTACGACTTCGCGTGCACCGACTCCATGAACGCGATGTTCGTGAGGACGGCCTCCTCGTGCGGGGTCATGGCGTCCGGGATGAGGGAGACGGCGCCCACGGTGCCCTGGATCGTGTCCAGCAGCGTCAGGCCCGTGAACACGCGCATGGAGAGCAGTCGCTCCTCGTCCGTGAGGTGGGACCAGGACTGGACGTCGTTGGACAGCGGCACCTTCTCCGGCAGCCAGAAGTTGTTGACGAGGCGGTTCCACACCTCCACGTCCTTCTCGTCCTGAATGCGGTTCCAGTTGACCGCCTCGACGAGATGGTTCTGGACGGAGGGTCCGTGGGCGGGATCAGTCATGAATATAAGCTCCTTTGTTCTCCCGGTTGAAAAACTCATTTACTTCTCAAAAATCGACGCGCAAGGGGGCGATATCCCTGCGAATAAAAGTGTCCACTCATGGACATGCTTCCATTAATAAGTTTGCGACTCTTCAGGTTCTCGAAAACTAACGTCCTAAGCATTAGAGAGGGCAGGTCTTCCACCACCTTCTCATGGGTATATTCGTCATTGACGATATAGGTCAGAAAGCGAACTTCGAGAGCGCGCAGATCAATACCACACTTAATCGCATAGGTCTCCCAGGCTGATGATGAAACATCTGTAATCATCGCGCCTCCCCCCGCCCACAAGCTACCCTTCACCTGATGAGTGTCAATGAGGTAGTAGATGGATTCCATTACCTCCTCTTCCTCTATGGCGAGGTCAGACTGCGCGATCTCTCTAGCGAATGTCTGGGCATCCAGCACAAGAGAGGCCTCACCGCGGTTAGTCTCATCGAATCGCGTAGCAAGCTCGAACAAGACAGCATCATCCACACTGTCATGATTCTTTTCTAAAACACGGATCGACGAAGGAATAAAAGGAGCCAGGGGCGGCTTTTCTGTGGCGTCAGATAGGGCCCGCACCACTTCCCTAACCGCATGCGAAACCGGGTCGGCGCTATCTTCACCTTCCGGAAGATGTGCCGTTACCCAGAGGCGGGTAGAGACAGCTGTCGGAACAGATACCCCTTTGTCAATGACCACCGGGATGATCCTATAAGCACGCCCCTCCCTCACGCTTCGATTTACGGCAGTTTCAAGCTCCTCCCGCACCCACGGCTTGTCATAGCTATATCGACTCACCACAACCACAAAAGCGTTGGACGAATCTATTCCGCTAAAAATCTTATCGACCAGGGAGTCGCCTGGCTTCATCTCCCACCCTGAGAACCAGGCATCAATCCCCCGCGAAATGAGACCTCGACAAAATTGCTCCACAAACCGGGGCTGATCCTCCCCGGCATGACTGACAAATACCTTCGGTCTAGATTCCACAGCGTCCCGCAATTCCTTATAGACGACCCGATGGGTGATGAGACTAGTCGCTCACAGCATGCAGCTCACGCAGCCCTCGACCTCGGTGCCCTCCAGCGCGAGCTGGCGCAGGCGGATGTAGTAGATCGTCTTGATGCCCTTCCTCCACGCGTAGATCTGTGCGCGGTTCAGGTCACGGGTGGTGGCCGTGTCCTTGAAGAACAGCGTCAGGGACAGGCCCTGGTCCACGTGCTGCGTCGCCGCGGCGTACGTGTCGATGATCTTCTCGTAGCCGATCTCGTACGCGTCCTCGTAGTACTCGAGGTTCTCGTTGGTGAGGTACGGCGCCGGGTAGTACACGCGGCCGAGCTTGCCCTCCTTGCGGATCTCGATCTTCGAGGCCACCGGGTGGATCGAGGAGGTCGAGTTGTTGATGTAGGAGATCGAGCCCGTCGGCGGGACGGCCTGCAGGTTGCGGTTGAAGATGCCGTACTCCATGACGGAGGCCTTCAGCTCACGCCAGTCGTCCTGCGTGGGCAGGGCGATCCCGGCCTCGGCGAACAGCTCGGCGACGCGCTCGGTGGCGGGCGCCCACTCCTGGTCCGTGTACTTGTCGAAGAACTCCCCCGAGGCGTACTTCGAGTCCTCGAACCCGCCGAACCGCTGGCCGGTCTCGATCGCGATCCGGTTCGAGGCCCGCAGCGCGTGGAACAGCACCGCGTAGAAGTACATGTTCGTGAAGTCGATGCCCTCCTCCGAGCCGTAGTGGACGCGCTCGCGCGCCAGGTAGCCGTGGAGGTTCATCTGCCCCAGGCCGATGGCGTGGGAGGCCGCGTTGCCCTTGGCGATGGACGGCACCGACTGGATGTCGGACATGACCGACACGGCCGTCAGCGCACGGATCGCGGTCTCCACGGACCGGCCGAAGTCCGGCGAGTCCATGGTCTTGGCGATGTTCATCGAGCCGAGGTTGCACGAGATGTCCTGGCCCACGTGGGCGTAGCTCAGGTCCTCGTTGTACTCGGAGGCCTCGGAGACCTGCAGGATCTCGGAGCACAGGTTGGACATGGTGATGCGGCCCTTGATCGGGTTCGCGGCGTTCACGGTGTCCTCGAACACGACGTACGGGTAGCCGGACTCGAACTGGATCTCGGCGATGGTCTGGAAGAACTCACGCGCGCTGATCTTGGTCTTCTTGATCCGCGCGTCGTCGACCATCTCGTAGTACTTCTCGGTCACGGAGATCTCGGAGAACGGCACCCCGTAGACGCGCTCGACGTCGTACGGCGAGAACAGGTACATGTCCTCGTTCTTCTTCGCCAGCTGGAACGTGATGTCCGGGATCACGACGCCGAGGGAGAGGGTCTTGATGCGGATCTTCTCGTCCGCGTTCTCGCGCTTGGTGTCGAGGAAGCGGTGGATGTCCGGGTGGTGCGCGTTGAGGTACACCGCGCCGGCGCCCTGGCGCGCGCCGAGCTGGTTGGCGTAGGAGAAGGAGTCCTCGAGGAGCTTCATCACGGGGATGACGCCGGAGGACTGGTTCTCGATCTGCTTGATGGGCGCGCCGTGCTCGCGGATGTTGGTCAGCGAGAGGGCCACCCCGCCGCCGCGCTTGGACAGCTGCAGGGCGGAGTTGATGCCGCGGGCGATCGACTCCATGTTGTCCTCGATGCGCAGCAGGAAGCAGGAGACGAGCTCGCCGCGCTGCTTCTTGCCCGAGTTGAGGAACGTGGGGGTGGCTGGCTGGAAGCGGCCGGCGATCATCTCGTCCACCAGATGGGTGGCCAGCTCCTGGTCGCCCCGGGCCAGGTGGAGGGCGACGACGGCGACGCGGTCCTCGTAGCGCTCGAGGTAGCGCTTGCCGTCGAAGGTCTTCAGGGCGTACGAGGTGTAGAACTTGAACGCGCCGAGGAAGGTCGGGAAGCGGAACTTGGCCTTGTAGGCACGATCGAACAGGCCCCGGATGAACTCGAAGGGGTACTGCTCGAACGTCTCGGTCTCGTAGTAGTCGTTCTTCTGCAGGTAGTCGAGCTTCTCCTCCAGGTCGTGGAAGAACACCGTGTTGGTGTTGACGTGCTGCAGGAAGTACTGGCGCGCGGCCGCGTGGTCGGCCTCGAACTGGATGCGACCGTCGGCGCCGTAGAGGTTCAGCATGGCGTTGAGCTCGTGATAGCCGAGGTTCTGCCACTCGGCGGGCATGTTCTTCGCCTGGCGGATGAGGTCCGCCTCGGTGGGTGCGGTGATGGTCATGTCCACAGTCCTTCCAGGCCGCCACGGACGCGTTCGACGTCGTCGGGCGTGCCCATCAGCTCGAATTTGTACATGAGGGGCACCTGGCACTTGCGGGAGATGATGTAGCCGGCCAGGCAGTAGCCCTCATGGAAGTTGGTGTTCCCGGACGCGATCACACCCCGAATCCAGTGACGGTTCTCCGGGACGTTGAGGAACTTGATCACCTGCTTCGGGACCGCGCCCGGCCCGCTGCCCCCGCCGTAGGTGGGGGTCATCAGGACGTACGGGGCGGTGGCCCCGAGGGTGGGCTCCCGGGTGATCAACGGCAGTCGAGCCACCCGGTCCTCGGGCAGCTCGAGCTTCTCGACGAAGCGGTGCGTGTAGTTGGAGGCGGAGGAGAAGTAGATCAGTCCCGCGTCGGTGGGGACGAGCCCCTGCGCCTCGGCCGAGCGGATGTGGCTCGGGTCCGCGGCGACGGTCATGTCGACTCCGGTCAGGCCACCGATGCCGCGGCGGACTCGGCGAGCTCGGCGATCTTGTCCGGGCGGAAGCCGGACCAGGAGTCGGTCTCGGTGACGACGACGGGGGCCTGCATGAAGCCGAGGGCACGGACGCGCTCGAGGGCGGCGGGGTCCTGGGACATGTCCACGACCTCGTAGGCGATGCCCTTCTTGTCCAGTGCACGGTAGGTGGCGTTGCACTGCACGCAGGCCGGCTTGGTGTACACGGTGACGGTCATGGCGATCCCTGTTCCTTCGTGGTCTCTGGTGGTCTGCGGGTGTCGGCGCGGCGCCCGCGAGGTGAATCACGGGGCGTGCCGAACATCTGCGTCGATACTACATCTAGTGATCACAGCCGGGAACCATCCCTACATGTAGTAGTCACACCGCTGTAGTTACGTATCCCCACCCTCTGCCCATCCTGTCCACACCCTGCTGTGCGAGACGATCCGCGCGGACATGCGGGACACGCCGGGACCGAGGTCGACTGTCCACAGCCGGTGGAGATCTCGGGGCCGGGTTCCCACAGCCGGAAAGTCGAGTTCGCCACGTCCGCGGGCGGCGTGTCCGGCCCCCGCGGACCACTACATGTAGGAGCCCGCCGCCGACCGGCGTCGGAATACCCCGTGACCACCGGGGGTTGCCCCGGCATGAGCACCTCCCCCACCGTCACCCGCAATGACGCCGAATCCCGGTACGAGCTCCATGACGGCGGCACACTGCTCGCCGTCCTCGACTTCCGGGACAACGGCGCGGCCGTCTCCCTGAACCGCGCGTTCACCATCCCGGTGCACCGCGGCCGGGGCCACGCCGCCGCGCTGACCGCGGGCGCCGTCGAGGACATCGCGACGAACGGCGGCCCCGCAGGGGGCCGCCGCATCGTGCCGATGTGCTGGTACGTCGCCCAGTGGTTCGACGAGCACCCGGAGAAGAGCGCGCTGCTCGCGCCCCACTGACCGGCGCGGTCAGGCCGCGACGCGGTGCCGGCGCACCACGGCCAGGACGCCCGCGGCCAGCACCGCGACGGCGACGGGCCACGCCGCCGGACCACGCCCGGTCTCGACCGTGTCCGGCACCGTGTGCTCGCCGTCGGCCGGATCCGCAGGGGTCTCGGGCTCCGCCGGCGAGGTGGGAGTGTCGGGATCGGCCGGCTGGCCCGGAGCGTCGTCGAACGGGCCGGCCACGGGGAAGGTCACGAACCCCGGGATCCGCCCGTTCTCCCAGTCGTAGAGGTCCACGCGGGGATCGCCGAACCGCACGGTCACCGTCCGCGTCGTCGTCACGCCGTCCCTCGTGGCCCGCAGGGTGACGGTGTCGGATCCGGTGAAGCCCTCGGGCGCCTGGTACACGTAGCCGCGCGGCCCGCCGGTCTCCTCCTCCGTCACCTCGACGACCCGACCCTCGGCCGGGCCCGCGACGAGCGTCAGCGGCGCCGCCTCATCGCCCGTGTACGAGGAGATGAACACGTGTCGCTCCCCCGGCGCCGCGAGCAGGGTGGTGTCCCAGGCGGTGGGGAGCATGTGGAAGCCGAGCTCATGACGCTGGTCGGCGCGCAGCGGCTCGCCCGGGTCAGCGTCGGTGAGGTCGGCGTCCGGACCGTAGGTAAGGGCGGCCACCTCGCCGCCCAGGACGTAGAGGGTGTAGACGACGGGACCGGTCCCCGACTCGCCCAGGCTCCGCCGGGCCGCGGCGACGTCGAAGTCACCGCGCTCCAACTCGTCGTCGTACGTGAACGGGACCTCGGTCTCGGCGCCGCGGGCCTCCCCCTCCAGCACCGGAGCCACCGTCAGGCGGACGTCGGACTCGTCCACCTCGAACTCGGTGCCGAAGGAGGCACCGGTCTCACCCTCCGCGCCGGCCACGAGGAAGGATCCGCCGGGCAGGCCGTGCTCGGCGGTCCATCCAGCGGGGTGGGCGGGTGAGGCGAGGGCAGGGGTCGCCCCCAGGCCGGTGAGAAGGACGCCGGCGCCCAGGGCGGCGGCAAGGCGGGTCGGTCGGGCGGTGCGCATCGTGCTCCTCCAGGGGTGCGGTGCTGCGACGGGCCGAAGGGTTCTCCGGCTCGGACGCCCGAGGTCGACCGGATGCCGCACTCGCCGCGTCGGCACGAATCTACGCCGCACGGACGTGAGGCGGGTCACCATCCGGTGACGAAGCGCTATCGACTCGGTCACGGCGACGCGCGATGCGGATCGGGCCGCCCGGCCGGCCGGTGTGTCAGCGGGATGCGCTGGGCGAGGGGCTTGCCCCGGAGGAGGGGCGCGGGGTGGCCTGCGCCGTGTCGGCCGGGCTGGGCGACGGGCTCGCCGATGCGGTGTCCCGCCCCCGCTGGTCCTCGGCGTCCCGGCCGGACGCGCTGGCGGAGCCCGACGCGCTGGAGGAACTGGGCGAGCTCGACGACGGCAGCACCGGCTTCTGGGTGGCGCGGAAGTTGCGCACCCGCTGCAGCGGCTCCGGGACGAAGTCCGAGGGGACGGAGCCGCCGTCGGCGCCGGTGCCCTCGATCTTGATGGGGCCGGTGAACCCGGACGGTTCCGCCGTGCGCGCCCCGCTCGACCCGATCACGCCCATCTCCGCGAGCGTCGCGGCCAAGCTCTCCAGCTCCTTGCGGTGGCCCTCGACCACGCTGGAGGCCAGCTCCTTCGCCGCGTCGTCCGAGCCGTCCTCCGCCTCCGTGGCGGAGATCGTCAGCGCGCCCTGATAGAGGCGGCGCATCTGGAGCAGGTAGATCCGTCCTGCCTCCTCCGGCTCGGCGGCGGCCAGCACGTTCTTCTCCCGGTCGGACAGGAGTCCGGCGCGCAGCTCGTCGCCCACGATCTCCGCCGGCTCCGCGTCCTCCGTGGACTCGGGCTGCGCAGACGGGGTCGCCTCGGCACCCGCACCGCGCACGTCATCCGAGGGGACGCCCCAGCCCTCGAGCATCGACTCGAGCCGGCCCGCCCGCTCCTCGTGCTCGGACTTCATCCGTTCGGCGGTGGCCCGGATCTCCTGGTCCACGCCGTCCTTGCCCAGCACCTGATCGGACTGCTGGATCGCGTCGCGGTGGTTGCGCAGCAGCAGACCCGCGAACTGGATGTCCGCCGCGAGCGGGTCGGCGGACGTCTGGCTGGGGCTGGCCAGCACGCCCTCCAGGTAGGTGTTCCCCGCCTCCGTGCCACCGGTCTGTCCGGGCTCCTCGGCGACGCTGCAGCCGCCGGTGGCCAGGGTGATGCTCAGGAGCGCCCCTCCGACGGCCACGCTCCAGCGGCGGGGGTGCACGCGGGCGGGGGCGATGTCGGCTCGGCTCATGGGCGCAGGTCCTCTCGGCGGTCGTCACCCGGTCACGGGGTCAAGGGCGGTCCGACGCGGTCGGCCGCCCCGGCCTCCCCAGGGTACCCCTCCGGCCTCCCGGCCCCGGGGTCGCCGCGGCCTCAGGCGACGCGGGTGGCCTGCACCACCCAGTTGTTGAAGGCGTTCCCGGCCATCCCGGTGCCCGGCACGAGGTCGCACGTGATCAGCGTGACCTTCGCGTCGTCGCCCCCGGGCTCCCATGCCCAGCGGTGCGACGGATCCTGGGTGAGCGCCTCCTTCTCCACCGAGACCGCGTCCGCGTCCGCCTCGAAGGCGGCCTGCGTGCCGTCGTCGTATGTCACCACGACGACGGCACCCGCGCGCACGTCGCCCAGGTTCCAGAACACGTCCCGCACGCCGTGGTAGACGACGTGCCCGGCCAGGACCCCCGCGTACCGGGACCGCTCCCCCGGCGTGGTGCCCCACTGCGGCGGGCCGTACCAGCCGACCGTCTGTGGCTCCGGGTCCAGGTCGCCGCCCTCATCCAACTGCGTGAGGTCGATCCCCGCTCCGACGATCTGCTCGCCGTCCTGGTGGACGTCCACGTGCACGGGCGTCGCCGTGACCTCGTCCCACGGGGCGGCGGGGCCGGAGAGGTGGGCGGCCGCGGCGGGGGTCGGCTCCTCGGACGGTGCCGGCTCCTCGGTGGGGGTCGGCTCCTCGGACGGCGTGGGTGTGCCGGCGAGCTCCTGGGTCTCGACGGGAACCGCCGCCTCCCGCGTGGGTGACGCCGAGGACGGGCTCGGCGTCGGGGTCGGGGTGGCCGTCGTTGCGGGGCTGGGCGTGAAGCGTGCCGAGGACGGCGACGGCGACGGCGACGGGGTCGCGGACGCCGTGGCGCTGAGGGTGGGGGCGGCGCTGATCGGCACGGCGCCGACCGCCAGCACCCCGCGCAGCGCGAGGAACACGAGTCCCAGGCACAGCAGCACCAGGACCACCCACAGGGCGCGTCGGACGGTGGTGTTCATCCGGGTTCTCCCCTCGTGTGCATCGACGCGGCCCGCCCGGGGCCGCGTCCGACGACGGCATGGTCTCACGCGCTCCGGCCTCGGCCCGGCGCGTCGTCCGTTCGGGATGGCCGAGGCGACCGGGACGCGGGTGCGCCCCGGCCGCCTCGGTGCGGGCTCAGGCCAGGCCGAAGGTGCGGCGCAGGCGCACCAGAACGCCGGCGGCCAGGGCGCCGATGGCGGCCAGGCCCCACGCGGAGCCGTTGCCGGTCTCGACCGTGTCCGGGACGGTGTGGCCGTCCTCGGCCGGCTACTCGGGAGCCGGGGCCGCGGGCTCGCCCTCGTCGACGACCGGTTCGGCCGGCTGCTCGGGCTCGGCGGGCTCCTCGGGGGCGGGGGCCGGATCGACCGGCTCCTCCGGGGCGGGCTCGGGTTCCGGAGCCGGCTCGGGTTCCGGAGCCGGCTCGGGTTCCGGAGCCGGCTCGGGCTCGGGCTCGGGCTGCGGCTCGGGGGCGGGCGCCGGGTCGATCGGGGTGGGCGTGGAGTCGCCCGGCAGGTCGAGCACCTCGACCGTGAACTCGACCGTGCGGGTGACGCCGTTCGCGGTCATCACCACGGTGAAGGTGTCGGTCCCGAGGAAGTCCTTCTCCGGGGTGTAGCCGAAGGAGGTCCCGCCGATCTCGACGGTGCCGTGCTGCGGCGCCACGGTGAGCTCGGCGTCGATCGGGCTCGGCACGCCGCCGTCCTCGGTCACGAGGGACTCGACGACGGTCGCGTTCTGGTCCGTGTAGACGCGCCACGTGGCGACCTCGGCCCAGTCCTCGAACGGGATGAACTCCTCGGCCTCGATCGGGGTCATGGTGCCGTCGGCGGCGAAGGCCGCGCCGAAGGCGAGCTGGCCGGCGCCGTAGACATGCACCTCGTAGGGCTGCGCCAGGTCGCCGCCGAGGGCCTGCTCGATGTCGTGCAGGAACACGGCGCCCATGTCGTCCTCGGTGATGAAGTCGACCTGGATCTCGGTCTCCTCCCCCGACGCGGTGACGACGACGGCGCGGATGTCCTCGGTCGCGAAGTTGTCGTAGAGGACGAACTCCATCAGGTCGCCGTCGGCGCTGACGAACGTGCCGGACGGGGTGCCGTGCTCGGGCGTCCAGGTGGCGGCGTGGGCCGGGGCGGCGGCGACGCCGACGAGGACGGCGGCACCGAGGGCGGCGGCGGACAGGCGGGCGGGGAACTGCAGGGACATGGGGTCCTCTGGTTCGGCGGCGCGGGCGTGGGTCACCCGGGGCGGGGGCAGGTGATGGGGGTCACGGACATCTCGACCCTATCTGTCACATGTGCATCTGTTGAGCTCCGCCTGTCCACAGCCGCCGAGTTCACTCACTCTTCATGTGAGACGCCACATCCCCGGGCTCGGCATAGCGGTCCCGGACGAAGGCCTGCAGGCGACGGGCGAGCGCCTGCAGCGTCTCGGCGGCGAAGTGGTCCTCCCGCCACGCCGCGTGCAGTCGTACCGCGAGCGTCCGCCCCTGCGCGATGACCCGCACCGGCGTCAGCCCGAAGGCCGGGTCCTCGGTGACGACGGCGACGCCCGCCCCCGTCGCGACCAGGGCCTGGGCCACCCGCCCGGAGTTCGCCTCGGTGAGGGCCGGCGGCGTGAGGCCCGCCACGGCCACGGCGCCGTCGAGGACGCGCCGCGCCATGAAGGTGCGGGCGGGCGCGACGACGGGTTGGGCCACGAGCTCGTTGAGGGACACTCGCGTCCGGCCCGCCCAGGGGTGGCCCGGGGCGACGTACGCCCAGACCGGCAGGTCCATCAGCGGCAGCGACGCGACGGAGGGCGGCGGCACCGTCGGCATCACCACGAGGTCGTGCCGCGCGACGGCGTCGAGCAGCGAGTCGTCCAGCTGGGTCTCCGCTACGCGCGGGCGCGGGTCCTCCTCCCCGAAGGTGGCCACGAACGGCAGCACGACGTCGATGAGGGTGGTGCCCGGTGCGGCCACGGCCACGTCCGTGAGCCGACCGGAGGCGAGCGTGCGGGCCGCCTGCTCCGCCCGGCGATGGGCGACGAGGACCTCGCGCGCCACCGGGAGGAACGCCTCGCCGGCCGTCGTCAGCTCGAGCCGGCCGCCGACCCGGGCGAACAGTGGCAGGCGCAGCTCACGCTGAAGCCGCTGCAGCTGCCGACTGAGCGCGGACTGCACGAGATCCAGGCGGATCGCGGCCCCCGAGACCGTGCCGACCTCGGCCACCGTGACGAAGGCCCTGAGTAGTTTCTCCTCCATGCCGGATAAGCATAGCCTCCATGCCGGATCATCACTGGACGGCATGGCCTCGACGCCCCACCATGGGAGGACGCGGCCCGACGCGTCGTCGTCGTGCCCACCCGTCGTCCCCGCTCCCCGTGAGCCGTCCCCAGGAGGCATCCCCATGACCGCCACCCCCGACCTCGAGCAGACCCGCCATCTGGCCACCGAGCTGCCCGGCCCACGCTCCCGTGAGCTCGCCGAGCGCCAGAAGCGCGCCGTCCCAGCCGGCGTGGCCACCACGATGCCGGTGTACGCGGCCCGCGCCGCGGGCGGCATCCTCGAGGACGTGGACGGCAACCGCCTGATCGACCTGGCCTCCGGCATCGCCGTCACCTCCGTGGGCGCCTCCCACCCGCGCGTCGTGGCCGCCGTCCAGGAGCAGGTCGCGCAGTTCACCCACACCTCGTTCATGATCACGCCCTACGAGGGCTACGTGGCCGTGGCCGAGCAGCTGGACCGCACCAGCCCGATCCCCGGCGAGACCCGCACCGCCCTGTTCAATTCCGGCGCCGAGGCCGTGGAGAACGCCGTCAAGGTGGCCCGCGCCTACACCGGCAAGCAGGCCGTGGCCGCGTTCGACCACGCCTATCACGGCCGCACCACCCTGACGATGGCGCTGACCGCCAAGTCCATGCCCTACAAGCACAGCTTCGGACCGTTCGCCCCCGAGATCTACCGCGTTCCCGGTTCCTACCCGCTGCGGGACGGTCTGTCCGGCGCCGAGGCCGCGCAGCGCGCCATCTCCGCGCTGGAGAAGCAGATCGGTGCCGACAACCTGGCCGCCGTGATCATGGAGCCGATCCAGGGCGAGGGCGGCTTCATCGTCCCGGCCGAGGGCTTCCTGCCGGCCGTGGTCGAGTGGTGCAAGGCCAACGACGTCCTGTTCATCGCGGACGAGGTCCAGTCCGGCATCGCCCGCACCGGCGCCTGGTTCGCCTCCGAGACCGAGGGCATCGAGCCGGACCTGATGGCGACCGCCAAGGGCATCGCCGGCGGCATGCCGCTCTCCGGCGTCACCGGCCGCGCCGAGGTGATGGACTCCGTGCACCCGGGCGGCCTCGGGGGCACCTACGGCGGCAACCCCGTCGCCACGGCGGCGGCGCTCGCCGTGTTCGAGGCCGTCGAGGAGGACGGTCTCCTGGAGAAGGCCCGCCGGATCGAGCAGGTCATCCGCGAGCACTTCGCGCAGAACGCCGACGACCGCATCGCCGAGGTCCGCGGCCGCGGCGCGATGATGGCGATCGAGTTCGTGGACCCCGCCACCGGCGAGCCGGACGCGACGCTGACCGCCACCGTGGCCGCGGCCGTGCGCGCCGCCGGCGTCATCCTGCTCACCTGCGGCACCTACGGCAACGTCGTCCGCTTCCTGCCGCCGCTGACCATCGGTGAAGACCTCCTCAAGGAGGGCCTGAGCGAGGTCACGAAGGCGCTGCAGTCCGCCTGAGCCCCCGCCACCGGCGGACCGACGACGGCCCCGCATCCCTGCCCGGGATGCGGGGCCGTCCGCCTGTCGGTGGAGGACTCAGATGTCGTCCTCGTACGCGGGGCCGCCTTCGTTCTCCAGGGCCTCGAGGCGCCGGGACTTCTCGGCGGTGAAGATCCGGCGGACCCCCGTGCCGCCGAACTCGTCCTCCGGGACCAGCCCGACGCCGTACTTCCGCAGGGCCTTCTCCAGACGCAGACGCTCGTCCACCCGCAGGTCGGCCAGCCCCTTCTCGAAGCGGCGCAGCTGCTCCTTCTCGAGGCCTGCCGCGGTGGCCAGGGTGCGGACACTGACCTGGGCGAGAGCGCGGCCGGCACGCGCCACGTCGAAGGTCATGGGGGTGGGGTACATCAGACATTCTCGATTCTGCAGTTCTCGACGGGGATCCGCTCCATGATGGCCACGCCCCGGATGAAGGGACAAGGGCGCGCCAGCCTAGAACCCGCTGTGCGGCAGGCGCGTCGCTGACCCATCGCTCCCGCCACGCCGGCGGGACGCGGACGGGCCCGCCTCCGGTCACCGGAGGCGGGCCCGTCGTCGTCGTGGGGTGTCAGTCCTGGACGAAGTACATCTGCTTGTTGACGAACTCGTCCATGCCGAGCGGGCCGAGCTCGCGGCCGAAGCCGGAGCGCTTGATGCCGCCGAACGGGATCTCCGCCCCTTCTCCCGCCGGCGTGTTGACGTTGGCCATGCCGACCTCGAGCTGCCGGGCGATCCGCTCGGCCTGAGCCTCGTCCTGGGAGAACACGGCGCCGCCCAGGCCGTACTGGGAGTCGTTGGCGAGAGCGAGCGCCTCGTCCGCGGACTCCACCTTGTAGACGACGGCGACGGGGCCGAAGAGCTCCTCGCGGTAGGCGTCCATCTCGGAGGTGACGCCCGTGATCACGGCCGGGGCGAAGCGGGCGCCCGCCTCGTCCGTGACGGTCCCGCCGACGTGGACGGTCGCGCCCTGCTGACGGGCCCGCTCCACCTGCTCGGCCAGGCCCTCGGCGGCACCGCGCGAGGACAGCGGGGTGAACACCGTCGGGTCCTCGTCGGCGGCCTCCCCGGGCTTCATGGCCTCGGCCAGGGACACCAGCTCGGCCACGAAGGCGTCATGGATGTCCGCCGAGACGATCATGCGCTTGTTGGAGTTGCAGGCCTGGCCCATGTTGTACATGCGGGTCGCCCACGCGGTGCGGGCGGCCTCGGCCGGATCCTCGGCGTCGAGCACGATGTACGGGTCCGACCCGCCGAGCTCGAGGACGGCCTTCTTGAGGTGCTGGCCCGCGAGCGCGCCGATCACGGAGCCGGCCCGCTCGGAGCCGGTCAGGGAGACGCCGGCCACGCGCGGGTCGGCGATGAACTCGGCGATCTGGTCGTGCGTGGCGAACACGTTGGTGTACACGCCGGCCGGCACGCCGGCGTCGTCCATGATCTGCTGCACGGCCAGGGCCGAGCGCGGGCAGATCTCGGCGTGCTTGAGCACGATCGCGTTGCCGAGCATGAGGTTCGGCGCGGCGAAACGGGCGATCTGGTAGTACGGGAAGTTCCACGGCATGACGCCCAGCAGCACACCCAGGGGCAGGTGGCGGATCATGGCGCGGCCGCCCCCGTAGGTCTCGATGGGGCGGTCCGCGGCGAGGGTGGGGCCCTTGTCCGCGAAGTAGCCGAAGATG
The DNA here is from genome assembly GCF_024519795.1 of Micrococcus sp. Mcc89. Lineage (NCBI taxonomy): Bacteria > Bacillati > Actinomycetota > Actinomycetes > Micrococcales > Micrococcaceae > Micrococcus > Micrococcus sp. Mcc89. Next base: position 14,502 of record NZ_JALJRI010000046.1, read on the forward strand.
GCCGAGCTGAACTCCGCCTCCTCGACGCCCTCGGTCACGCGCTTGCCCATCTCGGTGGCGATGATCTGCGCGAGCTCGTCTTTGCGCTCCTCGAAGAGGTCCGCGACCTTCTGCACGATGGTGGCGCGTTCCTCGATGGGGCGGGCGGCCCATGCGCGCTGGGCGGTCTCGGCGGCGGCCAGCACCTGGTCGACCTCACCGTCGGCGAGGGCGGGGAAGGTCTCCACGACCTGGTCGGTGCTGGGGTCCTGCACGCGATAGCCGGTGGGGGTGCTCATGAGTGGGTCCTCTCGTTCGGGTCCCGGACCACGGCAGTGCCGTCGTCGTCCGGACGGATGATCGGGATGGGTCGGGTCGAGTCCGTCTGCGGCAGGGTCTCGCCACGGAAGTAGGCCGGGTGACGCAACCGCGTCCACATCATCAGTACCACGCCGATGGCCAGCACGCCCATGCCCAGGATGAACACCGTGCCCACGCCGAACACGGACGAGCCGGAGCCGTAGTCGGGGTCGGTGGAGTCCAGCGCGGTCACGCAGAACATCACCAGCAGCACGAGGCCGCCGATCAGCGGGAACAGGAAGGTGGTGAGGGCGTTGCCCACCGAGGTGAACCACTCGCGGCGGAAGTACCAGACGCAGGCCAGGGCGGTGATGCCGTAGTAGAAGCAGATCATCAGGCCCAGGGCGGTGATGGTGTCCCACAGGGCGTTCTCGGAGAGCAGCCGCGTGACGACGTAGAAGAGGCCGGCGAGGCCCGCGCACACCCAGGTCGCGAAGGCCGGGCTGTTGAACCGGGGGCTCAGCTCGGCGAAGCGCGCGGGCACGGCCCGGTAGAAGCCCATCGCCAGCAGGGTGCGGGCCGGGGAGACCATGGTGGACTGCAGGGAGGCCAGGGAGCTGACGAGGATCGCGCTGGACATGATCACGGCGAAGGGGCCCAGGATCGGGCCGGCGAGGACCGCGAAGATCGACTCCTGGTTGTCCGGATTGCCCGCGCCCAGGCCCTCGGAGCCGATGCCCGCCCAGGAGATCACGGCCAGGGCGGACAGGATGTAGACGGCGATGATGACGAACACCGTGACGGCGGCGGCCCGGCCGGGGGTGCGCTCGGGGTCCTTGGTCTCCTCGTTCATCGTGAGGGTCACGTCCCAGCCCCAGAACAGGAAGATGGACAGGGAGACGCCGGCCGCGACCACACTGAAGTCGCCCGCGGTGAACGGGTTGAACCAGTCCAGCTGCACCGGGGTGGGGTCGAAGCCCGCACCACGGGAGGACTGCGTCAGGGCGCCGACGGCGAACGCGCCGAGGGCCAGGATCTGGAAGGCCACCAGGATGTACTGCAGGTGCTTGGTCGTCTCCATGCCGCGGTGCGAGATCCATCCGGCCAGGGCCAGATACACCAGGGTCAGGGGGATGTTGACCCACAGGTTGCCGGCCAGGTCCGCGATGGCCTGGCTCCCGGTGATCTGGGCGAGCAGCAGGAACGTGAAGTCGACGGCGACGGCCGCCAGGTTGGACAGCACGATCACGGAGGCGGCGATGAGCCCCCAGCCGCCCATCCACCCGACATACGGCCCGAAGGCGTGCGTGGCCCAGGTGAAGGACGTGCCGGAATCCGGCACCCGCGTGTTCAGCGCCCGGTAGCCGAGGGCCACCAGGAGCATCGGGATGAAGCCGAGCAGCAGGATCGCGGGCACGTGGGTGCCGACGGTGCTGATGGTCGGCCCGAGGCCCGAGGTCAACGTGTAGGCGGGGGCGACGACGGAGACGCCGATCACCACCGCCCCGAGCAGGCCGACCTTGCCGGCCTGGAGCCCCTTATTGCTCACCCCGCCCGGGTTGAGCAGGTTGACCTGCTCGATGGCGGAGGTGGTCGGGTACACGTGCTCGTGTCCCTCGCTGTCGACGACGCGGCGTCGTGGGGTGGATGCGCTCATGAGGATGTCCTTGTCCGTCGGGCCGGTCAGCCGGTGGGCTGCCCCGCGTCGGTGGCTTCCCGCTCGGCGATGGCCAGGGCGGCGGCCTCGCCCATGCGGATCGCGCCGTCCACGTGCTGGTAGCCCTCGGCGGCGATGTCCGAGCACGCGTAGTGGATGGGGCCGGTCGGGCGGTTCTGGAGGTGGCCCCAGCGGGAGAGCCCGCCGAGGTCGTAGCTGGTGGCGTAGGCGCCTCGGGTCCACTCCTCGGCGGCCATGTCCGAGAGGAAGAACGCGATCGGCTTGAGGGTCCGGGGGCCGAGGTACTCGGCCATGGCGCCGAGGATCGCGGCCTTGCGCTCCTCCTCCGGCAGGGCCCACATCTGCTCCGCGTACACGTCGGACACGAAGCCGACGAGGGTGCCGTGCGGGTCCTCCTCGCCCGGGGCGCCACCGGCCAGGTTCTCGCCGCGGTTGGTGTTGTCATAGATCTCCTGGACGAGACGGCCGCCACCGAAGCACGTGCCGGACAGGCCCTCCTCGCGCCAGAACGGGGTCTCGTACACGGCGTGCACCTTGATGACCAGGCCCATGGAGATGTGCTGGTGCGCGATCTGCTGCTCGCGCGGCAGCGGCGGCTCGAAGGAGATGCGGCTGTAGAGGTTCGGCGGGACGGCCAGGACCGCGTATCGGGCGTGCACCTCGTAGTCGTCAGTGAGCGCCACGACGTCGCCGGCGGCGCCGTCGTGCGCCACGCCGTTGCGCACGTCCGCGGCCACACCGTTCTTCTCGTCCGCGGTGGACGGGTCCGGCTCGGCCCAGCGCAGGGTGCGCACCGGCTGGCCGAGGACGACGTCGTCGCCCAGCTCGGCGGCCATGGCCAGGGACACGGACTGCATGCCGCCCTCGACGCGCTTGTCCAGGATGAAGTCCTCGTCCACCAGGTTGCGGAACGACCCCGCCGAGGCGGCCATGAGCAGCGCCTGGAGCATGGAGAAGGTGTGGGAGGGCTTGGTCAGCATGCCGGAGGCGATGTAGATGGAGACGTTGTCGATGGCCTCCGGGTCGTCCGACTCCTGTTCCAGCCAGTGGCGGAAGGAGATCGTGTCCAGCTCGGCGGCCCGCGGGTGCTCCCACGGGGCGGCGGCGTCGATCTCTGCGGTCAGTTCGTCGATCTTGGCGATCAGGCGATCCATCTCCCGGTCCGTCTTCTCGGCCACCGGGAAGTCGAGGCCGTCGTAGACGTGGCGTTCTCCGCGCGGGTCCACATAGACGTTGCGACCGTCGCGGAAGCGGGAGAACGTCGGCAGGCCGAGCTCCTCCACCAGGGAGATGAGGCGGGTCTGGTCCGGGGAGATCCACTGGCCGCCGATCTCGATGAAGTGGTCCTTGCCGTCGGCGCCCTCGACCAGGCCGTTCCAGGTGCGGCCGCCGACGCGCCGGCGAGCCTCCAGGACGGTGACGGACAGGCCCTGGGCCTTCGCGGTGCGGGCGGCCATGAGGCCGGCCGGGCCGGCGCCGATCACGACGACGTCGCTCGTCCGGCGCTCGCGGCCGGCGGTGGCGGGGGCGGTGGTCATGGGGTGCTCCTCTGGCGGGGACGGGGGCATCGGGCGGGGCCCGGGTGAATGCCGTTCATTTAGAGTGTCGGCGCTCACTGTACGGGCCGCGCGCCGGGAAGGGAAGGCCGGTCCGTGGCCGGCCTGACACCTCCTGCCCGTCCGACGGGTCAGAATGGCCGGATGGACGAGACCCCTGAACCGCCCCGGACGCGCCGCCGCCGCGGACGACCTCTCTCCCCCGCTCTGAGCCGCGAGGCGATCGCGGATGCGGCGCTCGCGGTCGCCCGCACCGAGGGATACGAAGGGCTCACCATGGCGGCGGTCGGCCGTCGCCTGGGCGTGGCGCCGAGCGCGCTCTACAACCACATCCGGGGCAAGCACGAGCTGCTCGTCCTGCTGCAGGACGCCGTGATGGGCGAGGTCTCGCTCGTCGAGCTGGAGGCCGCGATCCGGGGCGAGGCGCCCGTCGTCGCCGCCCTGCGGGCGTGGGCACGCTCCTACCGGGACGTCTTCGCGGCCCATCCGCCGCTGATCCCGCTCATCGCCACCCTGCCGATCGAGGGAGCCCCGTCGACGCAGCGGGTCTACGAGACGGTGTGCGCGGTGCTGGCCCGGACCGGCCTGGCGCCGGAGCAGGTGCTGGCCCGGGTGATCGCGCTCGAGTCCTTCATCTACGGTTCCGCGTACGACGTCGACGCTCCGGCCGACATCTTCGAGGTGGCGGGGGCGCAGGAGCGCCTGCCCGCGCTCGGCGCGGCCGCCGAGGCCTTCCGGGCGGGCGGGGGCACGCGCGCGACGGGGGCGCGGAACCCCTACGCGGACGCACCCTTCGAGGAGGGACTGGACCTGCTGCTGGCGGGCCTCGGCGACTGACCCGCGGACTGCCGGCCGCGTGTCAGGCCGACACGGACGCGCCGCCCCTCTGTGCGAGAGGGGCGGCGCGTCGACGGATCTGTGCGCGGCGGGCTGTCAGTCGGTCAGGCCCAGACGACGGCGGGCCGCGACCAGCACCCCCGCGGCGGCGGCGCCGAGGCCGGCCAGCCACCAGCCGGTGGACTGCCCCGTCTCGACGGTGTCCGGGGTCGTGTGCTGCTCGTCGGCGTCGTCCTCGACCGGAGCGGGCTGCTTCTCCGCGCCCTCCGGAGCCGGGGCGGCCTCGTCGCCCCGGAACGCGGCGAGCGCCTCGGCGGTGTCCGGGTCGGTCAGGTCGAGCGGTGTCCCGTTGAGGACGCCGTCCTCGGCATCGAGGAAGCCGTCGTACGCGGCGGGGATCTCCTCGCCGACGTGCACGGTGACGGTCTGGACATGGGCGACGTGATCGCTGTGGAAGTCGACGGTGAAGGTGTCCGTGCCGACGAAGCCCTTCTCGGGGATGTACCAGGCACGGAGCTCGGAGTGCTCCGAGTCACGGAACGCGAAGACCTCACCGTGGGCCGGCTCGGCCACGACCGCCGCGTAGGTGTTCTCCATCGTCGGCGCGGCGACCAGGTGGACGATCTCGGCGCCCGCCACCCCGGGTGCCAACTGCATGGCCGAGTCCCAGGCCAGGGGCCGGTCCCCGAGGTGGGCCATCTGCGGGCCGTCGACGGAGTGCACGGCCGCCCCCTGATCGTCGGCGAGGTCGGTGTCCGCCTGGAGCGTGATGCCCATGTTCAGCATCTGCCCGTCGGCCACGACGTCGTACCGCACCAGGCCTGCACCGGCCGCGCCGAGCGCGCGGCGGGTCTCGAGGACGTCCACCGCACCGCCGTCGATGACGTCAAGGGCGGTGAACTCGACCTCCTGGCCGCCCTCCAGGCGGGTGCCGTCCTCGGCCACCGGGGTGAGCGTGAGCGTGAGGTCCTCCGGGTCGTAGCCGTCGTAGGTCTGGAAGAAGGCGGTGGTGACGTTCTCGTGGTCGACGGCCTGGAAGTAGCCGGCCTGGGGGCCGTGGGCGTTGTCCCAGGCGGCGGCGGGGCCGGCGAGGGCGACGGCGGTGCTGAGGCCGGCGGCGGCGACGGCGGCGGGCAGGTGACGGAGGGAGGGACGACGGGTACGGATGACGGACATGGCAGCTCCTCACCGAGTCGGCCGGTCGGAACCGGCTGCCCCCGCCTCTGCAGCACCGGTGTTCCGGGCTCCACGGGTGGGGATGCTTCGAGTCTGTCCGCCCAGAGCCTGCCGTGAAAGGGCTGTGCGACGCCGATGCCTGATCCACGCTGGACCACAACCCGGCCGTGACCGGCGGGTCTCGACGGCGAGCCCGCCGTCACGACAACGAAGGCCCGGTCCGTATGGACCGGGCCTTCTGCCTGGTGGAGGTAAGGGGATTCGAACCCCTGACCTTCTGCATGCCATGCAGACGCG
>NZ_JALJRI010000047.1:0-2646 GCF_024519795.1 Micrococcus sp. Mcc89
TGTCAAGGGCCATTGAGTTCTGCCCATAGGCGGCCAGTGTTTCTTCCCGCTGGTGGCCATCAGAACTGCCCACTGGTGGCCAGCTGGTTTGCCCGTTTGGGTGGTGGTGCTGGCCACCGTGATGGGATCAGTTCAGTGGCATGACTCCCTTCCCGGCCATTGCCTGGGTCATCCGTACGGAGTCTCCGGTGGTCTGGCACACGTGGGCGTGGTGCAGGAGCCGGTCCACGGTGGCGGTGGCCAGGGTCTTGGGCATCAGCTCGTCGAAGCCGGCCGGGTGCAGGTTCGAGCTGATCGCTACGGAGCGTTTCTCGTAGGCGGCGTCCACGATGCGGTAGAGGCCCTCGGCGGCATCGTCGGCGACCGGCAGCAGGCCGATGTCGTCGATGACGATCAGGTCGGCGCGCAGGATTCGGGCGACGGCTTTGGTGATGGTGTCATCGGGCCGGTGGGCCCGGATCATCGCCCCGAGGTCCTCCAGGGTGAACCAGGCCACCCGCTTGCCCTCCTCCACGGCCTGCTGGCCCAGGGCCTCGAGGAAGAAGGTCTTGCCGGTGCCGGAGGGCCCGCAGACCACGAGGTTCTCTCTGCGCGAGAGCCATTCCAGGGTGCGCAGGGACTGCTGGGTCGGGGCCGGGATCGAGGAGGCGCCCGGATCCCAGGTCGTGAAGGTCTTGCCGGTGGGGAACCCGGCGGCCTTGCGCCGGGCGGCGAGCATGGATCGGGCCCGACCGGTGGTCTCCTCGACCAGCAGGGCCTTGAGGACCTCGGCCGGCTCCCAGCGTTGGGCCCGGGCGGTGGCCAGTACCTCGGCGGCGATACCGCGGGCGTGGGGCATCTTCAGCTGCCGCAACAGCGCCTCCAAATCGGCCGGCAGCGCCGGTGCGGCGGTGTTCGGGGTGTGGATGCTCACCGGGCTGCCCCCTCGGTGTTGGAGGTACCGAGGCCGGCCCAGCCGGCGGTGCCCTGGGTCAGGGACCGTTCCTCGGTGGCGGTGTGCATCCCGGTGCGGTGGCCGGCGGCGGTGAGCAGGGAGGCCAGGTCGCCGTGGGCGAAGCGCTGGTGCACCGCGGCCACCCCGAGGGCGCGGTCGACCTGGTCGGTGCCGGCGAGCTTGGCCAGGGTGACGGCCTCGGCCATCTTCTGACCGATCCGGCTGGTGCCGGCCGCGGCGGCCTCCACCAGCCAGGTCCTCGCTCCGGCCCCGATGGCCAGGAACTCGGCCTCCGCCGCCGAACGGGGCACCGGGGTGTAGTCCCCGGGCACCTTGTCCGTCTCGTGGCCGGGGAAGTGCGCGTCGTCGATGGCCGGGGACCCGGGCCGGGCCACCCGGTGCCGGGCGACCTCCACCGGCCCCTGCGCACCGGCGTGCATGATCACCACCATCGAGTCCGGTCCGGTGCCGTGATGGCGCACGAACACCTCGGCCCCGAGCAGGTGCGCGGGCACCGAGTACTGGGCGTTTTCGAAGGAGACCATCGGCGTGTTCTCCGGCACCTTCCGTCCCACCCCGTAGGCCACGGTGTGCGCCGTGGCGGGGATCCGATGCAACGCGCTGGTCTCCTCGGCGAGCATGTGGTCCGGGCGGCGCCGGGTCACCCGGTGCTCCCGGGAGTTCACCATGGCCATGAACCCCGCGCAGGCGGCCTCGAGCTCAGCGAACGAGGCGTACTGGTCCCGCAGGTTGGTGTCCTTCGGGACCAGGTCGGCCTTGGCCAGCTTCACCGCGTTCTCCACCCCGCCCTTGGCGGCCGGATCCGCTGGCTGGCAGGTCAGCACCTCCACGCCGTAATGCCGAGCGAACGCCACGGTGGCCTGGTTACGCACCGGCACCCCGGCCACATGAGAGACCGTCACTGTCTTCTCGTTATCCGTCAGCACATAGGTCGGCGCGCCCCCGATCAGCCGGAAGCACCGGTCCAGGGCGGCGAACACACTCGGAGCCGTCCTATCACGCAGGGCGATGACGATCCGGTAGCGGGACCAGGCCAGCCAGGCCACGAACAGCACCGTCTTGGCCCCGTCGATCGCCGGCCCATCGCCGAAGTCGTACTGCAGCCATGCGCCCGGCTCGGTGATCCAGGGCCGGTGCACCCGGCGCTTCCCGGCCCGCCAGGCGGCCTTCACCTCGGCCACCGCCCGCCGGGTGGAGCGCTCAGAGCCGGTGTAGCCCATTGCGGTGAGCTTGGCGTGCACGACATCGGCGCGGATCCTGCCCGTGGAGGCCTCGACCCATTCCTCGATCTTGGGCAGCCAGACATCGGTGACCTTCGGGCGGCTGGCTCCGGATCCAGGGGTCTGGCCGGCGTCGCGGGCCCGCACCAGCCGGGCCACGGTGTGATGGGAGCAACCGGCCAGCTCGGCGGCGCCCCGCAATGACTTGGTCAGGTCATAGGCACTGAGTATTTTCATGGTTTCTGCGGCATCCTTCATTCAGGGCCTCTTCCTCGCTGGATTCGATTCGACACCGATATCCAACCCGGGGAGGAGGCCCCCGCCGGCTCACGACGCGGCGGGCAACGAGCAACGCGGGCAAACCAGATGGCCAGCACCGGGCAGTTCCCGTGGCCATCACTGGGCAGTCCTCATGGCCGTCAGCGGGTCATTCCCTGGCCACCTATGGGCAGCTTTTCATGGCCGCTTACA
>NZ_JALJRI010000005.1:0-428 GCF_024519795.1 Micrococcus sp. Mcc89
GTGGTGGCCACCCTCAGCCCGAGGACTTCGCGGCGCCCGTCGGCGTTGACCCCGGTGGCGACCATGGCCACCGCGTTGATCACCCGCCCGCCCTCTCTGACTTTCATGGTCAGGGCGTCGGCGGCGAGGAACACGAACGGGCCGGCCTCGCCCAGAGGCCTGTGACGGAAAGCCTCGATGTGCTCGTCGAGCTCTTGGGCCATCCGGCTGACCTGGGATTTCGAGAGGGAGTCGATGCCGAGCTGACGTACGAGCTTGTCCATGCGCCGGGTCGAGACCCCGGCCAGGTAGCAGTCCGCGACCACGGTGATCAGTGCGGACTCGGCCCGTTTGCGGCGCTCGAGCAGCCATTCGGGGAAGTACGTGCCGGCCCGGAGTTTGGGGATGGCCACATCGATCGTGCCGGCGCGGGTGTCCAGGGGTCGGTG
>NZ_JALJRI010000048.1:0-228 GCF_024519795.1 Micrococcus sp. Mcc89
CGTTGTCCCCAGCAGCACCGACCCTGCCCATCGACCCGACCAGGCCGTTGACCCGCAGCGTCTCCACGAACCGCCTGGCTCGAAATTGCGATCCTCGATCCGAATGCACCCGGCAACCCTGCACCTCGGCCTTGCCTCCACGCCGGCCCAGAGCCATCTGCAGGGCATCCACAGCCAGCTGCGAGCTCATCCGCCGATTGATCGAGTAGCCCACGATCCGGTTCGAGA
>NZ_JALJRI010000049.1:0-3102 GCF_024519795.1 Micrococcus sp. Mcc89
ACCCGACCAGGCCGTTGACCCGGAGCGTCTCCACGAACCGCCTGGCTCGAAATTGGGCGGGTTCAACCGGTCGTTGCAACACCGTGCGTTGAGAGCGAGCGTAGCTGCTCGGCGAAGACCTCCGCGGGAGTCTTCCAGTCCAGGACCTTCCTGGGCCTGTTGTTCAGCGTGTACGCGACTGCTGCGAGGTCCTCGGCCGACCATCTCGACAGGTCCGTGCCCTTGGGGAAGTACTGCCGCAGCACCCCGTTCGTGTTCTCGTTCGTCGGCCGCTGCCACGGCGAGTGGGGGTCAGCGAAGAACACCTTCGTGCCTGTGGCCATCGTGAACTGGACATGCCCGGCCAGCTCCTTGCCCCGATCCCACGTCAAGCTCTGACGCAGCTGCTCCGGCACCGTCGCCATCGCCTTGATCAGGGCCGCGGTCATCGCCTCAGCCCCGTACCCACCCAGCGACGGCCCGTTCTTCACCGGCGGCCGCTCACCCCATCCCTCCAGGCGGGGCAAGTGGACCAGGATCGTGGCCCGGCTCTTGCGCTCGGCCAGAGTCCCGATCGCTGAACGCTCGGTCCCGATGATCAGGTCCCCTTCCCAGTGCCCGGGCACAGCACGATCAGCGGCCTCGGGTGGGCGCTTGCTGAACACCACGTCCTCGGTGACGTGGCCCTGGGGCTTGTTCCGGGTACGTGCCCGCGGCTCGCGCAGAGCCCGCCCGGTACGCAGGCACGCGACGAGTTCACGCTTGAGCGCCCCACGCCCCTGGATGAACAGGGACTGATAGATCGCTTCATGAGAGATCCGCATGGACACATCATCCGGGAACTCCAGGCGCAGCCGGTGGCTGATCTGCTCAGGGCTCCACGCCGTGGACCACCGCCGGTCCGCCCGGCGCGGTTTCATCTTCCGCCCCTTGAAACCGGGCCCGACCGGTCCCGGCACGGCCACGCCATCGGGGCCCAGGACCACCCCGTTCAGGCGTGCCTGGACGTAGTCGTGCAGTCGCTGGTTCGTGGCCAGCTTCGCCGGCTTGGGCCGCCTGGCAGCTTCCTGGGCCTTCCACTGCGCCACCGTGGCCCGGTACTCCTGCTTCCCGGAACGAGTGGCGCAGTTACGGCGCAGCTCACGGCTGATCGTGCCGGGATCACGTCCCAGCGTGCGTGCGATCTGACGGACCCCCTGGCCCTGGCATGGAGGATCGCGAGCTCCTCACGCTCAGCGAAGGACAGATACCGGCCGGTGGGCTCGGCTAAGGACAGCGGGGTCATCCCGCCAGCGTGACGGAACCAGCGCGCCCCGACGGGCCAGGACACGCCCACAGTCAGGGATGCCTCGACCGTGGTGACACCGGTGGCGATTACACGCCAGAACTGGCGTTGGACCTCCCGTGAGGGCTGCGGCCTGCCAGGAGAGCGCATCGGGGCCCGCAAGGCCCGATCCGCTCTCCACTGCCGACGTGTCCCCTCGGGCACGTCACTGATCTTCCTCGCCCAGTCCTTGCTTGCCATCGCCCATACCTCCAGTGATTCCGAGAGGGTGTTGCGACGACCGATTGAATCCACCTTGCGATCCTCGGTCCGAATGCACCCGGCAACCCTGCACCGGCGGCCTCGACGCCCCTGGTCGGATCGCATAAGCGCTCTTCCCGACACCGACCGTCCGGTCCGACAGGATCCACGTTGAGGCGAGCCCTGCTGGTCCTCCCCGTCGGCGTGGTCCTCAGGGCCGTCGGTCGGGCTGAGGGGCGGCTGGTCACACCTGCGTCATCCCTGCCCGTAAAGGAGTCCGCGGGCCTCCGTGGCCGGCGATCTTCACGGAACCTTCAAGGTTGAGCCCTTCACCCGCGTCGGCGGGGCGGTCTACAGTCGATGAAAGGGCGGGCCGGCGAAGGCCGGTGCGTCGGATCAGATCGACGAAGGAGCACATCATGACCCATCACGTGAGCGCCATGCTGGAGACCTACCCGAAGGAGGTGGGGAACATCGATCGGCAGAAACTGGCCGAATGCATCCAGGCCTGCTTCGAGTGCGCCCAGACGTGCACCGCCTGCGCGGACGCCTGCCTGGCCGAGGACATGGTCGCCGACCTGAGGCAGTGCATCCGGTTGAACCTGGACTGCGCCGATGTGTGCGCCGCCACAGGCCGGATGCTGTCCCGGCAGACCGGCACCAACGTCGAGACCACCCGCGCCCTGCTCGAGGCCTGCCGGGCCGCCTGCAAGACGTGCGGGGACGAATGCGAGAGCCACGCCCAGATGCACGAGCACTGCAAGGTGTGTGCCGAGGCCTGCCGCCGGTGTGAACAGGCCTGCGCGGACCTGCTCGTCACCCTGGGTTGAGCCTGCTGATGACCGTTCCCCCTTGAGGGCGGCCAGTCGTCCATGACGTGCGCAGGGAACCCGGACCACCGTGCTCCCTCGCCGCGGAAGGCTCCCATGGACTCGGAGAAGTATCAGAGGGTCAGGAACGGTGCCGGATTCGTCGCGGCGCTGGACCAGAGCGGGGGCAGCACCCCGGCGGCCTTGCACCTCTACGGGATCGACAAGGATGCCTACTCCGGCCCAGAGGAGATGTTCGACCTGGTACACCAGGTGCGCACACGTATCATCACCAGCCCCAGCTTCGACGGTGAGCGCGTCATGGGGGCCATCCTGTTCGAGAACACAATGAACCGCCAGGTGGAGGGTTCCCCCACGGGCGACTACCTGTGGAACAGCAAAGGCATCGTGCCCTTCCTCAAAATCGACCAGGGCTTGGCCCCGGAACAGCAAGGCGCCCAGCTCATGAAACCCATCCCGCACCTGGATGACTTACTGTCTCGAGCCGTCGAAAAGCACATGTTCGGGACGAAGATGCGCTCGGTCATCAAGCTGCCCGGGGACGGGGTGGGCTCCGTCGTGGAGCAGCAGTTCGGGCTCGCCCGTCAGATCCTCGTTACCGGGCTGGTGCCCATCATCGAGCCCGAGGTGGATATCCGCAGCCCCCGCAAGGCCGAGGTGGAGGACCAGCTCAAGGCGGCAATCCTCGCCCAACTGGACAAGCTCGGAGACGACTAGGGCGTGTCTGAGAATAGATGCACGAGTCAGCTGAGACCCTGGGGACATGTC
>NZ_JALJRI010000050.1:0-236 GCF_024519795.1 Micrococcus sp. Mcc89
CTAGTACGCCGCCCTCTCACGGCGGTAACGCGGGTTCAAATCCCGCTGGGGTCACGCAGTCGCCGCCCGGTCCTCGGACCGGGACGGCACGGGCGGATGACGCATCCGCCGCCTGAACAGGAGATGCAGGCGCAGCAGAAGGTCTCCACGGCATCGCGTCCGCACACGCGGACAGCGCGCTCGGCCCCATCGTATAGCGGCCTAGTACGCCGCCCTCTCACGGCGGTAACGCGGGT
>NZ_JALJRI010000051.1:0-101944 GCF_024519795.1 Micrococcus sp. Mcc89
CTAGTACGCCGCCCTCTCACGGCGGTAACGCGGGTTCAAATCCCGCTGGGGTCACCCGAGTGACAGGAAGCCCGGTCCGTGCGGACCGGGCTTCCGTCGTCTCCGTCGGCCGGGCCGGCGGGATGGGCGGCCGGCGCGCGCCCGTGAGACGATGGCCCACGTGCCACACACGGATCAGAACGCCCCAGACCTCGGTGTCGACACGGCCGTCCGCCGCGTGCGCGAGCACCTCGCCGCGCTCGAGCTGCCCTTCGAGACCGTCACCGCGGGGCAGGACCGCGCCGAGCGCGAGCGCACCCTGCACCAGATCGACGACTACGTGCTGCCCCGCCTCGACTCGCTCGACGCGCCGCTGCTGGCCGTCGTCGGCGGCTCCACCGGTGCGGGCAAGTCCACGCTGGTGAACGCGCTCGTCGGCCACGAGGTCTCCCGCTCCTCCGCCCTGCGGCCCACCACGCGCCAGCCGCTGCTGCTGCACAACCCCGCCGACTCCCACTGGTTCACGGGCCCGCGGGTGCTGCCCGACCTCGCCCGCGTCAGTGTGCACCGCGATGCGGCCGCCGGCCCCGTCGAACCCGACCAGTCCGCGATGGACACGGTCGCGCTCGTGGCCGAGCCCGCGCTGCCCTCGGGCATCGCCCTCGTGGACGCCCCGGACATCGACTCCGTGGCGGACCAGAACCGCGCGCTGGCCCGGCAGCTCCTCGAGGCCGCCGACCTGTGGATCTTCACGACGACGGCGCATCGCTACGCCGACGCCGTGCCCTGGCAGCTGCTGGATGAGGCCGCCGCCCGCGACATCACCGTGGCCGTCGTGCTCGGCCGCGTGCCCGAGGGCGCGGCGGAGGACATCACCCCGGACCTGCGGCGCATGCTCACCGAGCGTGGCCTCGCCGACGCCCGGATCCACGTGATCCCCGAGACCCGCTTCGACGAGCGCGGCCTGCTCCCGCAGGAGCACGTCGCGGGCCTGCGCGCGTGGCTCGAGACCCTCGCCGCCGACGCCCAGGCGCGCGGCGCCGTCGCCCGCCGGACCGTGGACGGCGTGCTGGGCCAGCTGGCCGCCCGCGTCGCCGACCTGGCCCGCGCCGAGGAGGAGCAGCGGCACGCCGCGGACCTGCTCGCCCGGATCGTGGCGGACTCCACGGACCAGGCCGTCGGCCGGGTCCGTGAGGCCACCTCGGACGGCACGCTGCTGCGCGGCGAGGTGCTCTCCCGCTGGCAGGACTTCGTCGGCACGGGGGAGTTCTTCCGCGGCGTCGAGACCACGATCGGCCGGCTGCGGGACCGCCTCGGCGCCCTCGTGCGCGGGCGCCCGGCCCCGCCCGAAGAGGTCGAGTCCGCACTGGAGACCGGCCTGCACGCCGTGATGGTCGAGGCGGCCGCCGCGGCCGCCGAGCAGATCGAGCGGCGCTGGGCGTCCGAGCCGGCGGGCCGGGCCCTCGTGGCCGGGCGCGACCTGGGTGCCCTGGCGCCGGACGCGTCGGCGCGGGCGGCCGACGTCGTGCGGGACTGGCAGTCGGACGTGCTGGCGCTGATCCAGGAGGAGGGTGCGGGCAAGCGCACGCGCGCCCGCCTGGCGGCCACCGGCGTGAACGGTGCGGCCGTGGCCCTCATGATCATCTCGTTCGCCTCCACCGGCGGACTCGCGGGCATCGAGGTCGGCATCGCCGGCGGCGCCGCCGTCGTCGGTCAGAAGCTGCTCGAGTCGATCTTCGGCGAGGACGCCGTGCGCCGCATGGCCCGGCGTGCCGATGAGCTGCTCGAGCGCCGCGTGCGGGCCTTCCTCGAGACCGTGCTCGCGGACCGCTTCCTGCCGCTGCTCCACCTCGAGCGCGAGCCGCAGGCCACCGAGGAGCTGCGCGCCCTCGTGCCGGTGCTGCGCCGCGGGGTGGCCGCCGGCGTCGACGGCCCGACCGGGCCCGAGCACGCCCCGTCCGCCGCCGAGGCGGGGGAGGAGCCCCGATGAGCCGCCGCGACACCCCCGCCCTGGCCCCCCGCCTGGACGCCCTCGGCGAGGCCGCCGAGCTGGCCGCGGGTCGCCTGCCCGAGGACGTCGTGGCCGGGGCCGACGCCGTCGTGCGCGCGGCCGGGGAGCGCCAGGCACTCTCCGCGGAGCACACCGTGGTCGGGTTCTTCGGGGCGACGGGCTCCGGCAAGTCCTCCCTGTTCAACGCGCTCACCGGCCGCGACCTGGCCCGCGTGGCCGCCACCCGGCCCACCACGTCCGAGCCGCTCGCCGCGGTCTGGGGCGTGGGCCGGGGACAGGGGCTGGACCCGGACGCGGAGCACGGCGACGGCACCGGCGAGGGCGGCGGTGCGGCCGCCCTGCTCGACTGGCTCGGCGTGCGCCGCCGCCACCTGCTGGACGAGGCGCCCGTGCTCGACGACGGCCGCCCCGGCTTCCTCGGCTTCGGCCGCCGTGACGGCGCCGACGCCACCGGCCTGATCCTGCTGGACCTGCCGGACATCGACTCGGTCGAGCGGGGCAACCGCGAGATCACCTCCCGGCTGGCCGGCCACGTGGACGTGCTGGTGTGGGTCGTGGACCCGGAGAAGTACGCGGACGCCGTGCTGCACCGCGAGTTCCTGGCGACCATGGGCTCGCACGCGGCCGTGACCCTCGTGCTGCTCAACCAGGTGGACCGGCTCTCGGTGCGTGACCGGGACGTCGTGCTGGCCTCGCTGCGCCGGATGCTCTCGGGGCACGGTCTCGGCGACGTCCGGGTGCTGCCCGTGTCCGCGCGCACGGGGGAGGGCCTGGAGGAGGTCGGCCGGCAGGTCGCGGCGATCGTCGCCCAGCGCGGCGCGGCCGCCGAACGCCTGGGCGCGGACGTCGCGGCCCGTGCCGCGGACCTCGCCGCCGCCTCGGGCGAGGGCGAGCCGGCCGGTGTCGGGCCCGGGGACGAGCAGCGGCTCGGGCGCGAGCTGGCCGTGGCCGGCGGTGTGCCGGCCGTCGTCCGGGCGGTGGAGGGCTCGTACCGGCTGCGCTCGGCCAAGCGCACCAGCTGGCCCGTGCTGCGCTGGATGCACTCCTTCCGCGCGGACCCCCTGCGGCGCCTGCACCTGATGCCTGAGAGCGCCGCGCCTCGCCGCGACCGGGACGAGGTCGCCCGCGACCCCGCGCTGCACCGCACCTCCCTGCCCGAGCGCTCGGGCACCCAGCGGGCCGTCGTCGACGGCGCGGTCCGCACGCTGGCCGCCGCGGCCGGCGCGGGGGCCGCCGAGCCGTGGGCTGCCGCCATCCGCCGCGCGGGCCGGGAGCACGCCGAGGAGCTCCCCGGCGCCGTGGACCAGGCGATCGCGGCCACCGACCTCGGGGCCGGTCGGGGCAGCTGGTGGCACCCCGTGCTCGACGTGCTGCAGTGGCTCGCCCTCCTCACCGCCGTTGTCGGCGCCGGCTGGCTGGGCGTCCTCGCCCTGGCCGGGTACCTGCAGTTCCCCCTGCCGCCCGCGCCCACGGTCGAGGGCTTCCCCCTCCCGACGCTGCTGCTCGTCGGCGGCCTCGCGCTCGGCGTGCTGCTGGCCCTGCTGGCGATCCCCCTGACCCGGTGGACCGCCGCGGCGCGGGGACGCCGCGCGCGCCGCCGCCTCGAGGAGGCGACCACGGACGTCGGCCGACGGCTCGTCGTCGACCCGGTGCGCGCCGAGGTGGACCGCTTCCACGCCTTCCGCGACGCCCTCGCCCGGGCCTCCGGCGTCCCGGTCCGGCGGGGCCGCCGATGACGGTGTGCGACCCCGCGGCCGCGGCGGGGGCGACCGTCGGCGACCTCACGGAGGCCGAGCTGCTGGAGGTCGTCCTGACCGGGCTCGCCCCCGCCGTCCGGGACGGCCACTGGCCCGCCGGCACCGTCGCCCCGGGCGACGACGCCGCCCTCGTGCCCGCGCCCCGCGGCGGGACGCTCATCTCCACGGACGCGATGGGGGAGGGCACGGACTTCCTGCACCGCTGGCCCGCCGGCCCCCGCACCCGCGGCCACGACGCCGGCTGGAAGGCCGTCGCCCAGAACCTCTCGGACGTCAACGCGATGGGCGGGACCGCCTCCGCGCTCGTCACCGCCCTCACCCTGCCGCCGACGACGTCGGTCGCCTGGGTGCGGTCGTTCGCCGCGGGCATCGTGGGCGCGGTGCGTCACCTCGGCGCGCCGGACTGCCGGGTGGCCGGGGGCGACCTGGGCACCGGCGGACGGGTCCACGCCGCGGTGACGGTGCTCGGGGACCCGCACCCCGGCGGCGTGCTGTGCCGCACGCCGGCCGCGGCGGACCGGGACCGCGTGCTCGCCGAGGGCGCCGACCTCGTCCATGCCCAGGTGGTGCCGGGAGGTCCCCGGGCCGCCGCGCCCCCGGGGCCGGGGTGGGCCGCCGCCGGGCTCACCCTGCTGCTCACCGACCGCGCGGAGCTGGAGCGACGGGCGGACGCCCTCCCCGCCGCCGACCGGCCGTCACCGCGGGAGCTCGCCCGCGCCGTCCGCGCCCAGCTGCGACCCCGCCCGCCGCTGGCCCTCGGGCCCGCCGCGGTGACGGCCGGCCTGCTCACCCTCATGGACGTCTCCGACGGCCTGGGCAAGGACGCGCACCGCATGGCGGCCGCCACCGGCGGGGCCGGCCCCGCGCCGGCACCGTGGCTGGGCGAGGCCTGGCTGGCGGAGGCCGCCGCACCCCTGCGCCGCGTGGCCGCCCTGGCCGGGACCAGCCCGGAGGCGCTCGTGACCGGCGGGGGCGAGGACTACGGCCTCCTGGGGCTGGCGTGGCCCGAGACCGAGCTGCCCCGGGGGTTCACGCGGATCGGCCGGCTCGTGCCGGCCGGGGCCCGGCCGCCGGCCGGGCACCGGCCCCTGTCCGAGTCCGGCTGGGACCCGTTCGCCGGCTGAGCGCCCGGGCCGGGGTCCGCGGGCGGGTCAGGCCGCGCGGAGGAGTCGCTCCGGGTCGAAGCGGTGGCCGAGGCCGATGACGTCCCACCCGTGCTCGCGCCACGCGGCGACGTCCAGGACGTTGCGCCCGTCGATCAGCAGGCGGGAGGCCACGCGTGCGCCCACGGCGTTCGGATCCATCTCGCGGAACTGGCGCCACTCGGTCAGCAGCAGGGTCAGCTCGGCGCCGTCCACGGCCGCCTCGAGAGAGTCCACGTAGTCGAGCCGCGGGAAGCGGGCGGCCGCGTTGGCATTGCCCTCGGGGTCGTACACCCGGACGTCGGCGCCGGCCGTGTAGAGACGGTTGGCGACGTCGAGGGCGGGGGAGTCCCGGACGTCGTCGGAGTCCGGCTTGAACGTGACGCCCAGCACGGCGATCCGCGTGCCGTTGAGCACCTGCACGCTCGCGGGGGTGGGGGCGGGCCCGGAGGCGTCGGCCCGGCGGACGCGGCCGTCGCGAGCCGCGGAGAGCACCTGCACCGCCAGGTCCACCACGCGGTCACGGCGGCGCAGGTTGATGTCGTCCACCTCCGCCAGGAACCGCATGGTCCGGTCCAGGCCCAGCTCGGAGACGCGGGCCTGGAGCGCTCGGATGTCCTTGGGCAGGCAGCCGCCCCCGAAGCCCACGCCCGCGTTGAGGAACCGGCGTCCGATCCGCGCGTCGTGGCCGATCGCGTCCGCGAGGGTGCCGATGTCCCCGCCCACGTTCTCGGTGATCTCCGAGAACGCGTTGATGAACGAGATCTTCGTGGCCAGGAAGGCGTTGGCGGCCACCTTCACCAACTCGGCCGTCTCGAGGTCCGTGCTGATCCACGGGGTGTCGGCCGCGAGCTGCCGCGCGTAGACGCGGCGCAGGATGCCCTCGGCGCGGGGCCCGTGCGTGCCGATGACGAGGCGGTCCGGGGTGAGCGTGTCCCTCACGGCGAAGCCCTCCCGGAGGAACTCGGGGTTCCAGGCGAGCTCGACCTCGCCCGGCAGTCCGGCCTCGGCGCGCACGGTGCGCACGAGCTCGGCCAGGCGGCGCGCCGTGCCCACGGGCACGGTCGACTTGCCGACGATCAGCGCGTCGCGGTCGATCGCCGCGGCGAGGGAGGCGACGGCGGCGTCCACGTAGCTCAGGTCCGCCGCGGTCTCGCCCACCTTCTGCGGGGTGCCGACGCCGATGAAGTGGACGCCCGCCCAGCGGGCCGCCTCCGCGACGTCGGTGGTGAAGCGCAGCCGCCCGGAGGCGACGTGGGTGCGCAGCAGCTCGGGCAGGCCGGGTTCGTGGAAGGGCACCTCGCCGCGGGCCAGGCGCTCGATCTTGGCCGGGTCCACGTCCACGCCGAGGACCTCGAAGCCCAGCTCGGCCATGCAGGCGGCGTGCGTGGCGCCCAGATAGCCCGTGCCGATCACGGACAGCCGCGGCGCGGCCTCCTGCTCGGCGGGGGCGGCGGGCGCGGTCGTCTCGGTCACGGCGGACTCCTCGGTGGTGCGGGGGGCGGCGGTCGGGGACTTGGCTGACGCTAGGCCCCGCGGGTGAACGCGGGAAGAACGGGGTGTCTCCGCGGCGCATCCCGTCGGTGGCGCGGGCGGGCCTCAGGCCTCGCCGGCGCGGATGAGCTCGGTGAGTCGCGTCGCGGCGGAGACGACGGCGTCCGCGTGCAGTCGGCCCGGCTGGCGGGAGAGCCGCTCGAGGGGGCCGGAGATCGAGACCGCCGCGATGACGCGTCCGCTGGGGCCGCGCACCGGTGCGGACACCGAGGCGACCCCGGGCTCGCGCTCGGCCAGGGACTGGGCCCAGCCGCGCCGCCGCACCGCCGCGAGGACGGTGGGTGTGAACACGGCGCCGGCCAGTCCCTCGACGAGCCGCTCGTGGTCCTCCCAGGCCAGGAGCACCTGCGCGGCGGAGCCGGCCTTCATGGACATGCGGGCGCCCACGGGGATGGTGTCGCGCAGGCCCCAGGGCCGCTCCGCGCTGGCCACGCACACGCGGGAGTCCGCCTGCCGACGGAACACCTGGGCGCTCTCTCCCGTGGCGTCGCGCAGCCACAGCAGCACCGGGCCGGAGGCCGTGGTGAGCCGGTCCTCGCCGGCGGCGGAGGCGAGCTCGGCCAGGCGGGTGCCCAGCACGTAGCGGCCCTGCAGGTCCTTGCCCACCATGCGGTGGTGCGTGAGGGCGGCCGCGAGCCGGTGCAGCGTGGGCCGCGCGATCCCGGTGGCGGTGACGAGCTGGGCGAGCGTGGCCGGGCCGGACTCGAGCGCGTCGAGGATCGCCACCGACTTGTCCACCACGCCGACGCCGCTGGGATGCCGGTGGAGCGAGGGGCCGATGAGGTCGTCCTCGGTGGGCGGGCGCACGGGCTCGGTGGTCATGGGGTGATCGTAGTCGTCTCACTGCTCGGACGGACCGGGGGTGTCGGTGTGCGTCGCATGTGACCGCGCCGGCCGGCGCCGGGTCCGGCATATGAGACGAAATCTCACGATATGGAATATTGCGCCGCGTGGTCGAGAACGGCCTCGCCGCGCCCCACAGTGGTCCGTGAGCACCGGCGCCCCGCGCCGGGCGACGACCGACAGGTGCGTGAGCAGGAAGGTGCGGCACATGACGACGGCGACGACGCGGCCCAGGACGCTGGCCGAGAAGGTCTGGGACGAGCACGTGGTGGTGCGTGGCGAGGGCGAGGGCGCCTCCCGCACCCCCGACCTGCTCTACATCGACCTGCACCTCGTGCACGAGGTGACGAGCCCGCAGGCCTTCGAGGGGCTGCGTCTGGCCGGGCGTCCGGTGCGTCGGCCCGACCTGACCATCGCCACGGAGGACCACAACACCCCGACGCTGGACATCGACCAGCCGATCGCGGATCCCACCTCGCGCACCCAGATCGAGACCCTGCGGGCCAACTGCGCCGAGTTCGGTGTGCGCCTGCACCCGTTGGGCGACGCCGAGCAGGGCATCGTCCACGTCGTCGGCCCCCAGCTGGGCCTGACCCAGCCCGGCCTCACCGTGGTCTGCGGCGACTCCCACACCTCCACCCACGGTGCGTTCGGCGCCCTGGCGTTCGGCATCGGCACCTCCGAGGTCGAGCACGTCCTGGCCACCCAGACCCTGCCGCTGAAGCCCTTCAAGACCATGGCGGTCACCGTGGACGGCACGCTGCGCCCGGGTGTGACGGCCAAGGACATCATCCTCGCGGTCATCGCGAAGATCGGCACGGGCGGGGGCCAGGGCTTCGTGCTCGAGTACCGCGGTGAGGCCATCCGGAACCTCTCCATGGAGGGCCGGATGACCATCTGCAACATGTCCATCGAGGCCGGCGCCCGCGCCGGCATGGTCGCCCCGGACGAGACCACCTTCGCCTACCTGAAGGGACGGCCCCATGCCCCCGAGGGCGCCGACTGGGACGCCGCCGTCGAGCACTGGCGCACCCTCGCCACGGACGAGGGGGCGGAGTTCGACGCCGAGGTGGTCATCGACGCGGACACGCTGGAGCCGTTCGTCACGTGGGGCACCAACCCGGGGCAGGGCGTGAGCCTGAACGACACCGTCCCCGCGCCCGAGGACTTCGCCGACCCGGTGGCCCAGGAGGCGGCCCGCAAGGCGCTGTCCTACATGGATTTGGCCCCCGGGACCCCGATGAAGCAGGTCGAGGTCGACACCGTGTTCATGGGCTCGTGCACCAACTCCCGCATCGAGGACCTGCGGGCGTTCGCCGAGGTCGTCCGGGGCCGGCGCAAGGCCGAGGGGCTGCGCGTCATGGTCGTGCCGGGCTCGGCGCGCGTGCGTCTGCAGGCGATGGACGAGGGCCTGGACAGGGTGTTCGAGGACTTCGGGGCCGAGTGGCGGTTCGCCGGCTGCTCCATGTGCCTGGGCATGAACCCGGACCAGCTCTCCCCGGGGGAGCGCTGCGCGTCCACCTCCAACCGCAACTTCGAGGGCCGGCAGGGCAAGGGCGGGCGCACCCACCTGGTGTCCCCGGTGGTCGCCGCGGCCACCGCCGTGCTGGGCCGCCTCGCCAGCCCGTCCGACCTGCCCGCCCTCACCCCCCAGGAGGCCTGAGCCATGGAGAAGTTCACCACCCACACCGGCGTCGGCGTGCCGCTGCGCGCCTCGAACGTGGACACGGACCAGATCATCCCGGCTGTGTACCTCAAGCGGATCTCCCGCACGGGCTTCGAGGACGCCCTGTTCGCAGGCTGGCGCCAGGACCCCGACTTCATCCTGAACACCGAGCCGTTCAGCGGGGGCACCGTGCTCGTGGCGGGCTCGGACTTCGGCACCGGCTCCTCGCGCGAACACGCCGTGTGGGCGCTCAAGGACTACGGCTTCCGCGCCGTGATCTCCCCGCGCTTCGCGGACATCTTCCGCGGCAACTCCGCCAAGCAGGGGCTCGTCGCGGCCCAGGTGGAGCAGGAGGACGTCGAGCGCATCTGGAAGGAGCTGGAGAACCGTCCCGGGACCCCGGTCACCGTGGACCTCGTCACACGCACCGTCGAGTGCGGGGATGTGACCGCCCCGTTCCAGATCGACGACGACACCCGTCACCGGCTGCTCGAGGGCCTGGACGACATCGCCGTCACCCTGGGGCACCAGGCCGAGATCGACGCCTACGAGGCGGACCGCCCCGCGTACAAGCCCACCACCCTGCCGGCCCGCACGGCCGGCTGACCGGCCGCCGCCGGGAGCGCACCATTGCCGCCCGTGCCCGGCGACGCCCTATGCTGGGAGGCGATTCCGGGACCGCCCGCCGCACACGGCGGGCGGTCCCGTTCAGAGACCTCCCCGCTCCGGCGGAGTGGCCGAGACCGTGGCCCTGCGGCCGCGCTGAGGAAGGACGCGCATGGCGAAGCTCTTGACCATCCATGGCGGCAAGCCGCTGACCGGTGAGGTGACCGTGCGCGGCGCCAAGAACCTGGTGCCCAAGGCCATGGTGGCCGCCCTGCTCGGCAACTCGCCGTCCGTGCTCCGGAACATCCCCGAGATCAAGGACGTGGACGTCGTCAGCTCCCTCCTCGAGATCCACGGCGTGTCCGTGGAGTGGGACAAGGAGACCGGGCGGATCACGATGGACCCGGCCGGGGTGAAGTCGGCCCTGACCGCCGAGATCGACGCCCATGCCGGCGACTCGCGCATCCCGATCCTCTTCTGCGGCCCGCTCATGCACGCGATCGGGGAGGCCTTCATCCCCGACCTCGGCGGCTGCAAGATCGGCGACCGCCCGATCGACTACCACCTGGCCGTGCTGCGCAACTTCGGCGCCGTCGTGGACAAGCGCCCGGGCGGCATCTCCATCTCCGCCCCCAAGGGCCTGCACGGCGCCAAGCTCGAGCTGCCGTACCCCTCCGTCGGCGCCACCGAGCAGGTGCTGCTGACCGCCGTGAAGGCCGAGGGCATCACCGAGCTCAAGGGCGCCGCCGTCGAGCCGGAGATCCACGACCTCATCGCCGTCCTGCAGAAGATGGGCGCGATCATCACCGTGCAGACGGACCGCACCATCCGCATCGAGGGCGTGAGCGAGATGCGCGGCTACAACCACATCGCGCTGCCCGACCGCAACGAGTCCGCCTCGTGGGCCTCCGCCGCCCTGGCCACCCGCGGGGACATCTACGTCCGCGGCGCCGAGCAGCGCGACCTGACGGCGTTCCTGAACACCTACCGCAAGATCGGCGGCGAGTTCGACGTCGTCGACGACGGCATCCGGTTCTGGCACGCCGGCGGCGATCTCAACCCGCTCGTGCTCGAGACGGATGTGCACCCCGGCTTCATGACCGACTGGCAGCAGCCCCTCGTGGTGGCGCTGACCCAGGCCAAGGGGGTCTCCATCGTGCACGAGACCGTGTACGAGAACCGCTTCGGCTTCACCGACGCCCTCGTGCGGATGGGCGCCTCCATCCAGCTGCACCGCGAGTGCCTCGGCTCCGTGCCGTGCCGCTTCGGTCAGCGCAACTTCCTGCACTCGGCCGTGATCTCCGGCCCGACGCCGCTGCACGGCGTCGAGTTCGACATCCCGGACCTGCGCGGCGGCTTCTCCCACCTGATCGCCGCCCTCACCGCCGAGGGCACCTCCACGGCGACGGGCCTGGAGATCATCAACCGCGGCTACGAGCACTTCATGGCGAAGCTCGAGGGCCTCGGCGCCGACGTCGAGCTGACCGAACGCGACCGGTGAGCGGCGTGGACGCGCAGAGCCCTGCCGCCGCGGGGGGTCGTCCGACGCGTGCCGCGCGGGCCCCCTACGTGATCCCGGGGGTGATCGTGCGACCGGCGATGCGGGCCCTCGTCCGCCAGGTGTGGGAGGGGACCGAGCACCTGCCCGAGACCGGCGCGATCCTCGCCGTCAACCACATCTCGGAGGTGGACCCGCTCTCCGTGGCCCACATGGTCTACAACCAGGGCCTGCTGCCGACCTTCCTCGCCAAGGCCGAGCTCTGGAAGGTGCCCGTGCTCAAGCAGGTCCTCGAGGCCACCCGCATGATCCCGGTCGAGCGCACCCGCGACGGCGGCCGCTCGCTCGCCGCCGCCCGCGAGGCCGTCGCCACGGGCCGGGCGATCATCGTCTACCCGGAGGGCACCGTCACCCGCGATCCCGACGGCTGGCCCATGGCCGGGCGCAACGGGGCCGTGCGCCTCGCCCTGCAGACCGGCGCCCCGCTCATCCCCGTCGGTCAGTGGGGCATCCAGGAGCTGCTGCCGTACGGCGGCCGCTCCCTCCGCGTCCTCCCGCGCAAGACCGCCCGGATCCGGGTCGGCGCGCCCGTCGACCTCGCGGACCTGCGGGACCGCCCCGTGACGGCGGCGACCCTGCGCGAGGGCACCGGCCGCATGATGGCCGCGATCACCGACCTGGTCGCCGAGCTGCGCGGAGAACCGGCCCCGGAGGGCCGCTGGGATCCCACGACCGGAGCGCGGGTGATCGGGGCATGAGCGATCCGCGCACCGTCGCCGTCCTCGGGGCCGGCAGCTGGGGGTCGGCCTTCGCCCGCGTCCTGGGCCTGAGCACCAGCCCCGAGTCCGCCCGCGCGTCCGAGATCGTGATGTGGTCCCGGCGGGCCGAGGTCGCCGAGGCCATCACCGAGCGACACGAGAACCCCGAGTACCTGCCCGGCATCACCCTGCCCACCTGCGTGCGCGCCGTCACCGACGCCGCCGAGGCGGTCCGGGGCGCCGGCGTCGTGGTGGTGGCCGTGCCCGCGCAGCACGTGCGCGAGACGCTGCGCACCGTGCGCGCCGACCTGGCCCCGGACGCCGTCGTGGTCTCCCTCGTCAAGGGCCTCGAGCGCGGCACCGACGCGCGGATGTCGCAGGTCTGCGCGGAGGAGCTGGGCCTCAGCCCGGACCGGTTCGCGGTGGTCTCCGGACCCAACCTCGCTCTCGAGATCGCGCGCGGCGAGCCCACCGCCACGGTGGTCGCCTCGGCCTCGCGCGCGACGGCGGAGCGCATCGCCGCCCTCACGGCCGGCCGGACCTTCCGGCCCTACACGAACACGGACGTCGTGGGCGTGGAGATCGGCGGGGTGGTGAAGAACGTCATCGCGCTCGCCGTGGGCATCTGCGATGGGCAGGGGCTGGGGGACAACTCCAAGGCCTCCGTCATCACCCGGGGCCTGGCCGAGACCACCCGGCTGGCCGTCGCGCTCGGCGGCGACCCGGCCACCATGGCCGGGCTCGCCGGCCTGGGCGACCTCGTGGCCACGTGCGCCTCGCCCCTCTCCCGCAACCGCACGGCCGGCCGCCACATCGGCACCGGCCTCAGCGCGGAGGAGGCGGTGGCCGCCATGAGCCAGACGGCCGAGGGCATCAAGTCCGTCTCCGCCATCGTGCACGCCGCTCGCGCCCACGGTGTGGAGATGCCCATCAGCGAGCTGATGGACCGGGTGGTCGCCGGGGACGTGGCCGTGGACCGCCTCGCCGAGCTGCTGCTCGCCCGTGACCTGAAGTCGGAAGGACGCACCGCATGACCGCCACCCCCGCCCCGGAGGCCGCCGCCGACGCGCGTCCCCGCGTGCTCCTGCTCTTCGGCGGCCGCTCGAGCGAGCACCCCATCAGCTGCGTGACCGCGGCGGGCGTGCTGCACGCGGCCGACCGTCAGCGCTGGGACGTCGTGCCGGTGGGTGTGGCCCGCTCCGGCCTGTGGTCGCACGACGAGCTGGACGTGGCCTCGTTCCGCCTGGACGGCGACGCCCTGCCGGAGGTGCCGGAGCCCGAGGCCCCGGTGAGCCTGCGCGCCCTGCCGGACGGCACCGTCGAGCTGACCGCGGCCGACGGCTCCTCGCTGGGCCCGGTGGACGTCGTGTTCCCGCTGCTGCACGGCCCCTGGGGCGAGGACGGCACCCTCCAGGGCATGTTCGAGTCGCTGGGTCTGCCCTATGTGGGCTGCGGCGTGCTCGCCTCCGCGGTCGGCATGGACAAGCACTTCATGAAGGTCGCCTTCCAGGCCGCCGGCCTCGAGGTCGGCCCGTGGGAGACCATCACCGCCCGCGACTGGGCGCGCGATCCGGAGGCGGCCCTCGCCCGCGCCGGGGCGCTCGCCTACCCGCTGTTCGTCAAGCCCGCCCGCGCCGGCTCCTCCTTCGGCATCACCCGCGTCACCGAGCCCGCGGGTCTGCGCGCCGCCGTCGAGGAGGCCCGTCGCTTCGACCCCAAGGTCGTGGTGGAGGCGGGCATCGTCGGCCGCGAGATCGAGTGCGCCGTCCTCGACGGGCACGGCGCCGCCGCCCCGCGCGCCTCGCTGCCGGGGGAGATCGTCGTGGCCCACGACGAGGGCGAGACGCAGTTCTACGACTTCGAGTCGAAGTACCAGGACACCGGCACCACCCAGCTGTCCTGCCCGGCCGAGCTGCCGGGGGAGGAGATCGAGCGGCTGCGCGCCCTGGCGATCCGCGCCTTCGAGGCCGTGGACGGGTCCGGCCTGGGCCGCTGCGACTTCTTCTTCACCCCGGACGGGCGCTGGGTGGTCAACGAGATCAACACCATGCCGGGCTTCACGCCCATCAGCATGTACCCGGCCATGTGGGAGCGGACGGGCCTGTCCTACGACGATCTGATCTCGGAGCTGCTGGACCTCGCCCTCGAGCGGGGCGTCGGCCTGCACTGACGCGGCCCGCGCCGGTCTCAGCCGACGGGTGTGGCGTCCTGCACGCCGACGCAGCCGCCGCTGGGCTCGATCTGCGCGACCGCCGAGGACAGGCCCACCATCACGGTGTCCGAGCTGGCCTGGTCCTTGCCGAACAGCACCTCCACGGCCGGGTCACGGCCGTAGGTGGTGATCCGCCAGTTCTCGTCCTCGTCCCGGATGACCCAGTCGATCCCGTCCACGGAGATGCAGCGGTCCGTGGTGGGGCCGGGGACCTCGGCGCCGCAGCGCAGGACGACGGCGGCCGGGTCACCCCACACGGCCGTCGCCTGGCTGTCGGTGGGGCGCAGGTCGAGGTCGCCCAGGGCGTCGGGCATGGCCACCATGGCCGGGGCACACGCCGGGTCAGCGGCGTGGGGCGCGGCCTCCACCGTGGCCACCCGTCCGGTGCAGGCCGTGGCGCCGAGGGCGATCGCGGTCAGGAGGGGCACGAGACGACGCAGACGGCGGGATTCCATCCGCCCAGGATACGTGCGGCGCCGGGACCCGCGGGGGCCCGTGCCCTAGCATGGGCGGGACCATTCCCGTCCCCGCCTCAGGAGCCCACGTGAGCAGCACCGCGGACCCCCGCCCCCGCCCCCCGCAGGAGGACGTCGCCGTCGGGCGGCGCCGTCGTCGTCGCCGCCCGTGGCTGATCGCCCTGGCGGTGGTGCTCGTGGCGCTGCTGGCCGTGGGCATCGCGGCGGCGGTGTACGTCGGCGGGATCGCCCGGATCATCGACCAGGACACCCAGCGCTTCGACGGCGGCGCGTTCCCCGCCGAGTCGGGCCGCCCGGGCGCCGCGGGGGCGTCCGCCCAGCAGCCCACCGCGCCGCCGCCCGGCATGGACGCGGAACAGGCCGCCGAGGGCGCCCAGGGCCCCGTCGCCCCGGGCGCGGACGAGAAGGCGGACGAGCAGGCCCTCGACGTGCTGCTCGTCGGCGAGGACGCGGGCGCGGAGGGCCGTGACTCCGCCGGCCGATCGGACACCCTCATGTGGGTCCACGTGCCCGGGGACCGCAGCGAGATCCAGGTCATGTCCATCATGCGTGACATGTGGGTGCCGATCCCGGGGCACGGGGACCACAAGGTCAACGCCGCCTACCAGTACGGCGGCATCCCGCTGACGGTGGCCACCGCGGAGAACATGTTCCAGGCACGCGTGGACCACGTGATCGCCGTGGACCTCGCCGGCTTCAAGGGCCTCGTGGACGCCCTGGGCGGCGTCAGCGTGGACAACCCTGCCGCCTTCGTCTCGACCGGCGGCATCGACTTCCCCGCGGGCACCGTGCAGATGGACGGGGACAAGGCCCTGGCCTACGCGCGGGAACGGTACAACCTGCCGCGCAGCGACTTCGACCGCGTGGAGAACCAGCAGCGCCTGGTCAAGGCCATCGTGGCCGCGTTCCTCTCGCGGGACACCCTCTCGGACCCGAGCCGCGTGCAGGCCGCCGTCGAGGAGTTCGCCCCCTTCCTGACCCTCGACGACGAGCTCGACTCCGGCACCCTCGCGAACCTGGCGTGGTCCCTGCGCGATGCGCGCGATGCCCCGATCGTGACCAGCACGGTGCCGTCCGTGGGCGTGGGCTACACGGACACCGGCGAGGACGTCGTGTGGCCGGACTGGGCGGCGATCGCCCGCCTGGGCGAGGGCATCCGCACCGGCACCCTGGGGGAGGCCGTCGCGCAGTGAGCACGCCGTCCCGGCCGTCACTGGTACGGCACTGGCTCGCGCTCGCGGAGGAGCTCGTGGGCCGGGCCGCACCGCGACTCGACGCCCTGAACCTCTTCCCGGTCCCGGACGCGGACACGGGCACGAACATGCTCGCCACGCTGACGGCGGCCCGCACCGCGGCCGACGCCTGCCCCGCACAGGACGACGCCGGCGCCGTGCTCGCGCACGCGGGGGCGGCCGCGCTGGACTCGGCCCGGGGCAACTCGGGCATGTTGCTGGCGGTCAGCCTGGCGGGGATGGCCGAGCCCCTGCGCGGCCGGGAGCGTGTCGACGCGTTCGCCCTGGCGGCGGCGTTCGGAGCCGCCGACCGGGCCGCCCGGCAGGCCCTGTCGGATCCGCGCGAGGGGACGATCCTCACGGTGCTCTCCGCGGCCGCCCGCAGCCTCGCGCGCTCGTCCACCCAGGCCCCCGACACCCCCGCGGTGGCCGGGGACGCGGACCCGGCCGTGCGGCTCGGCCCGGCCGTGACCGTCATGCTGGCCGACTGCGTGCAGGCCGTGGAGGAGACCGAGTCGTTGCTCGCCCCGCTGACCCGGGCGCAGGTCGTGGACGCCGGTGCCGTCGGGCTGCTCTGGGTGTTCGAGGCGCTGCGCTCCGTCGTGACGGGCACGCCCGTGGACGAGGAGTTGGCCACCGCGCTCCCCGGCTACGTCGAGGGCGCCCACGCCGCGGAGGGCGAGCCCGTCGCCGAGGCGGAGGCGCCGGCCGAGGGGGCCGTCGAGGTGATGGGCACCCTGGCCCTGACCCCGCTCGCCGCGGCCGAGCTGCGCCGACGGCTGGCCGACGTGGGGGACGCCGTGATCCTGGCCCCCCTCGGGACCGCCCGTGACGGGCAGGGCCGGGTCCCGTGGCGGGTCCACGTGCACGTGCCCCGCGCCGAGGACGCGATCGGCCCCCTGCGGGCCGCCGGCGACGTCGAGGGCCTGACCGTCACCGACCTGGCCGGGCCGTCGCACGGCGACGCCGCACCGGACGGGTGCCATGGCCGCTGAGGCCCCGGTCACCGACTTGCCCCTGTCCGAGGTGCTGGGCGGGAAGCTGCCCGCCCGCCTCGAGAAGGAGCTCGGGCTGACCACGGTCGGGGACCTGCTGGACCACGTGCCGCGCCGCTGGATCGAGCGCGGCGAGCTCACCCCCATCGCCGCGCTGCCGCACGACGCCGAGGTGACCGTCGTCGCCGTCGTGGAGTCGGTGACCACGCGGCGCATGCACAGCCGGCCCGGGTTCATCGTGGACGTCACCGTCGCGGACCCGTCCGTGGCGGGCGTGCCGGGGGCGAGCCTGTCTATGGCCTTCTTCAACGGCCACGACGCCCGCCGCCGCCTCGCCCCCGGCATGACCGCCATGTTCCAGGGCCGCACGACCGAGTACCGCGGCCGGATCACGCTGAACAACCCGGACTTCGCCCTCCTGGACGACGACGTCACCCCGGGGGAGGTGGACGTGCGACCGGTCCCGCTCTACCGGGCCACGGGGAAGCTGCCGTCGTGGACGGTCCGCTCCGCCGTCGCCCGAGTGCTCGAGACCGTCGACCTGGGCCGCATCCCGGAACTGCTCACCGAGCGGATCCGCGCGGAGGCCGCCGCGGCGCTCGACCTGGACGCGCCGCTGCCGGGCACCGCCCAGGCGTACCGGGACCTGCACGCCCCGCACGACGTCGCCGCCACCGGTCCGGCGCGGACCGCGCTCGCCCTGCGTGAGGCGCTGCTCGTCCAGGCCGCGCTCGCCTGGCGCCGGGACCGGGAGCGGGCGGTGCCCGCCGTGCCCCGCCCGCCGCGGCCCGGCGGCCTGCTCGAGGCCCTCGACGCCCGCCTGCCGTTCGCGCTGACGCCCGGCCAGGTGGCGGTGGGGGAGCAGCTGTCCGCCGAGCTGGCCCGGGACGCCCCGATGAGCCAGCTGCTGCAGGGGGACGTGGGCGCGGGCAAGACGCTCGTGGCCCTGCGGGCGATGCTGCAGGTCGTGGACGCCGGCGGCCAGGCCGCCCTGGTGGCGCCCACCGAGGTGCTCGCCGCGCAGCACCACCGCGCCCTGCTGCGCCTGATGGGCCCCCTCGCCGAGGCCGGCACCCTCGGGGCCGGCGACGGCCCGGCCACGAGGGTCGTGCTGGTCACCGGCTCGCTCAAGACCGCCGCACGCCGCGAGGCGCTGCTGGCCCTGGCCTCCGGTGAGGCAGGCATCGCCGTCGGGACGCACGCGCTGCTCTCCGAGAAGGTGGGCTTCGCCGAGCTGGCCCTGGCCGTCGTCGACGAGCAGCACCGCTTCGGTGTGGACCAGCGCGAGGCCCTGCGGCGGGCCAACCCCGGCACGCACCTGCTCGTCATGTCCGCCACGCCCATCCCGCGCTCCGTGGCAATGACGGTGTTCGGCGACCTGGACCTGTCGGTGCTCGAGGGGCTGCCCTCGGGGCGTCAGCCGGTCACCACGCACGTGGCGCGGATGGCCCACGGCCCGCGCGTGATCGGCCGGGTGTGGGAGCTGATCGCCGAGCACGTGGCGGCCGGCCACCAGGCGTTCGTGGTGTGCCCGCGCATCGACCCCGACGACGCCGACCCGGGCCACGCCAATGTGGAGGAGATGACACCCCGGCTGCGGGGTCTCCCGGCGCTGGCGGGGCTGCGGATCGACGCCGTGCACGGGCGCATGGACCAGGCCGAGCAGGACGCGGCGATGCAGGCCTTCGCGCGCGGGGAGACGGACGTGCTCGTGGCGACCACCGTCATCGAGGTGGGCGTGGACGTGCCCAACGCGACGGTCATGGCGATCCTCGACGCCGACGACTTCGGCCTGTCCACCCTGCACCAGCTGCGCGGCCGCGTGGGCCGCGGGCCCGGGGCGGCGGTCTGCCTGCTGGCCACGCGCCTGCCGGACGGGCACCCGTCGCTGCGCCGGCTCGAGGTCCTGGCCCAGGAGCAGGACGGCATGCGCATCGCGCAGGAGGACCTCGCCCAGCGCGGTGTCGGCGACGTGCTCGGCGCCGCCCAGTCCGGGCTCGCCTCGGGGCTGCACCACGTGGACGTCATCGCCGACGCCCCGCTGATCGCCGTGGCCGCCGACGCCGTCGCGCAGGTCATGGCGGCCGGCCCGGGGCTCTCCGCCCACCCGGCGCTCGCCGCCGAGGTGGCCCGCTGGGAGGCTGAGCACCTCACCGCCGCCGACTACCTCGAGAAGGGCTGAGCCATGTCCCGCATCATCGCCGGCGCGGCCGCCGGGCGGCCCCTGACCGCCGTCCCCGGCACGGGCACGCGCCCCACCACGGATCGCACCAAGGAGGCCCTGTTCTCCTGGCTCGAGGCCCGCGACTGGCTGGACGGGACGGCCGTGCTCGACCTCTACGCCGGCTCCGGCGCCCTGGGGTGCGAGGCCGCCAGCCGCGGAGCGGCATCGGTGCTGTTGGTCGAGCGGGACCGGAAGGCCCTGACCGCGTGCCGCGCGAACGCCGCGCTGGTCAACCGGGCGCGCGGGGCCGACGTCGTGCGCGTGCGCGCCGGAAGCGTGGAGCAGGCGCTCGCGGCGGAGGCCGCACCCGTGGACCTGGTCCTGGCCGACCCGCCGTACCCGGTCGCCGGCCCGCCGCTCGAGGCGGTGGTGGAGGCGGCGGCCGGGCGGCTCGCCCCGGGCGGGCTGCTCGTGCTCGAGCGGGCGGCCCGGGACGTGGCGCCGCGCCGGCCGCGCGGCCTCGAGGAGGTCGAGGTGCGCGTCTACGGCGAGACCGCCCTGTACCTCTGGCAGGACGAGCGCTGACCCCGCCCACCCGCTTTCGTTCGGGAAACGGCGGCGTGTCGGCCCGTTTTCGTTCGGGAAACGGCGGCGTCTCGGCCCGTTTTCGTTCGGGAAACGGCGGCGTCTCGGCCCGTTCTCACCGGGGAGACGGGAGGGCGGAACGGACTGGGCTCAGCACGGAACCGCGAGCACGGCGGCCGCCGTTTCCCGAACGAAAATGCTCGGGGGGCCGCCGTTTCCCGAACGAAAGTGCTCCGGGGGCCGCCGTTTCGTCAACGAAAGCGTCGGGGGTCAGGCCGCGCGCAGCCGCGGGGCCGCCTCGGCCAGGCGGCGCATCGCCTCGTCGATCGCATCCGGGGACTTGCAGAACGCCAGCCGCAGCCACGACCGCAGGTGGCCCCCGTCCGGGCGGCAGAGCGCGCCCACGGGGATGCCGGTGACGCCGGCGTCACGCGTCCACCGCAACGCGGCCTCGGCCGCGTCCGTCACACCCCACGGGGCCAGGTCCACGACGACGAAGTAGCCCGCCGCCGGGACGACCGGGTCCAGGCCCGCCTCCCGCAGGCCCGCCACGAGCCGATCCCGGGCGTCGCGGTACCGCTCGCGCTGGCCGGCGAGGTGTCGCCCGGCGTCCTCGGTGGGCAGGTAGGCGCCCAGCGCGCGCTGGAAGGCGGGGCCGGAGGAGTAGGTGAGGAACTGCTTGACGGCGCGCGCGGCCCCGACGAGCTCGGCCGGGCCGGTCAGCCAGCCGACCTTCCACCCGGTGACCGCGAACGCCTTGCCCGCGCTGGAGACCGTCAGGGCGATGTCCTCCGCGCCCGCGACCGAGCGCAGGCTGACGTGCTCGCCCTCGTAGACGAGGTGGTCGTAGACCTCGTCCGAGAGGATCAGCACGCCCCGGGGCCGGCACAGGGCCACGAGCTCCTCGAGCAGCTCCCGCGGATAGACCGCGCCCGTGGGGTTGTGCGGCGTGTTCACGATGAGCAGGCGCGTGCGGTCGGTGATCGCGTCCGCCACCCGTGCCGGGTCCGGCAGGAAGTCCGGGGCCTCCACCGGCACGCTCACGTGTCGGCCGCCGGCCAGGGCGATCGTGGCGGCGTGCGAGTCGTAGAACGGCTCGACCGTGATGACCTCGTCGCCCGGGCGCACGAACGCCAGGACCGTCGCGGCGATGCCCTCGGTCGCGCCCGTGGTGATCATGACCTGCGTGGCGGGGTCCTCCGTCACGCCCCAGTGGCGCCGGCGGTGCTCCGCGACGGCCTGCCGCAGCGCGGGGTCGCCCGTGCCGGGGGCGTACTGGTTGGGGCCGGCCAGCACGGCGTCGGCCGCCAGGCGCAGCAGCGCGTCGGGGCCGTCGGCGTCGGGGAATCCCTGGCCGAGGTTCACGGCCCCGTGCTCGGCGGCGAGGCCCGTCATCGTCTCGAACACGGTGGGCACGGGGCCGGCGTCGCCGAGCAGGCCCGCGGCCGCCGCCGTGCGTCGCCACGGCGCGTCCACGTCGACGTCGTGCCGTGCTGATCCGGGGGTGTCCTGCGTTCCGTCCATGGCCGCACTGTACCCATCGCGGCGGACCGCACACGGCGGCGCGCGCCGCGTCCGTCACGACCGCGACGCGCCGGAGCCGGACCGGACGGGCGTCCGTCGCCGCTCGGCGCGGCCCCCGCTAGGCTGGCACCCATGCGTCGTGCCGTCTGCCCTGGTTCGTTCGATCCCCTCCACAAGGGGCACGTCGAGGTGATCGCGCGAGCCGCGAACCTCTTCGAGGAGGTGGTGGTCGCCGTGTCCTCCAACCCGGCCAAGACGTACCGCTTCAGCGTGGACGAGCGCATCGCCATGATCGAGGCGACGGTGTCCTCCCTCGCCGGTGTCGTGGTCCGGCCCATGGGCCCGGGCCTGCTGGCCGAGTTCTGCCGGCAGATCGGCGCGGACGCGATCGTCAAGGGGCTGCGCGGCGGCGCCGACCTCGAGTTCGAGGCCCCGATGGCCGCGATGAACCGCCACCTCACCGGGGTCGAGACGGTCTACCTCCCGGCCGACACCCGGTACACCCACGTGTCCTCCTCGCTCATCAAGGAGGTCCACGGACTCGGCGGCGACGTCGCCGAGTTCGTCCCGGCCGCGGTCCTGCGCGGCCTCGACGGCGGGGCCTGACCCCGCCCGGCCCACCCGCGGGCCACCCTTCCGCTCGTCCCACCGCATCCACCGCAGGAAAACCGCCGATGACCGTCCCGCCCCCCTCCCCCCCCCCCACCCGCAAGGCCGTCATCCCGGCCGCCGGCCTGGGCACCCGCTTCCTGCCGGCCACCAAGGCCATGCCGAAGGAGATGCTGCCGGTGGTGGACCGGCCGGCCATCGAGTATGTGGTGACGGAGGCCCGGCGTGCGGGCCTCGCCGACGTGCTGATGATCACGGGCCGGAACAAGCGGGCCCTCGAGGACCACTTCGACCGCCATCCCGCGCTGGAGGCCGCGTTGGAGCACAAGGGCGACACCACGCGGCTCGCGCAGATCCACGAGTCGGACCTGGTGGGGGACATCCACTACGTCCGTCAGGGCGAGGCCCTCGGGCTCGGCCACGCGGTGAACTGCGCACGCCGCCACGTCGGCGAGGAGCCGTTCGCGGTCCTGCTGGGCGATGACATCATCGGCGACGGCGAGGCGCTGCTCGAGCGCATGATCGACGTGCAGCAGCGCCTCGGCGGCTCCGTGATCGCCCTCATGGAGGTCCCGGAGGAGGCCGTCTCGGCCTACGGTGTGGCCGCGGTGGAGGCCGTGCCGGGGGAGGGCGACGACGTCGTCCGCGTCACCGACCTCGTGGAGAAGCCGGCCCGCGAGGACGCCCCCTCCACCCTCGCGATCATCGGCCGCTACGTGCTGGTCCCGCAGGTGTTCGACGTGCTGGACGAGACCCCGCCCGGCCGCGGCGGGGAGATCCAGCTCACCGACGCGCTGCAGAGGCTGGCCACGGAGGACGGCGAAGGCCGCGGCGTGCACGCCGTCGTCTTCGACGGCCGCCGCTACGACACGGGGGACAAGCTCGGCTACCTGCAGGCGGTCATCGAGTTCGGGACGCGGCATGAGGACCTCGGGGCCGACCTGCGGGCCTGGCTCCGGGAGTTCACCGCCGGGCTCTGAGCCGGGCCGGCGACGCGCGGGCCGCGGCCGGCTTTGGCCGAGGCGGACCCACCCGGTAGGATGGGCTGTCGGTCCGTCGTGGCTGGACCCGTGTCCAGGCCGCATCGCACCCCCGCAGAGGGCGTGCGGACGGGCCGTGTACCCCCGCCGTCCCACCCGCCGAGAGGAGCGACCATGGACAGCATCCAGCACCACGGCGCCGACTCGCCGTGGGTGATCCCCGTGCGCGATCTGACGCGCGGGGCCGGAGTCCAGCGCGAGCTGACGGCCGAGTGGCCCGCCCCTGCGGGCGTCTCCACGCCGCTGTTGGGGATCCCCGAGGGGGACCCCGTCGAACTGGACCTGCGTCTGGAGTCGGTGCACGAGGGCGTCCTCGTCACCGGCACCGCGGACGCGACCCTGAAGGGCGAGTGCGGCCGTTGCCTGCGCCCGCTGCACGAGGGGATCACCGTGGACCTGCAGGAGCTGTACCTCACCGGCACGTCCGAGGACGACGCCGGCGAGCAGCCGCTCGTGGTGCGCGAGACCGTGGACCTGGAACCCGTGTTCCGGGACGCCGTGGTCATCGCCCTCCCGTTCCAGCCGCTGTGCCGGCCGGACTGCGAGGGCCTGTGCGCCGACTGCGGCATCCGCCTCGAGGACGCGCCCGAGGGGCACGCCCACGAGCGCGTGGACCCGCGCTGGGCCGCCCTGGCCCACCTCGCGGGCACCTCAGAGACCTCCATCACCGAGACAGAAGAGAGATAGTCGTGGCAGTCCCGAAGCGGAAGATGTCCCGTGCCAACACCCGTGCCCGCCGGTCGCAGTGGAAGGCCACCGCGCCCGCCCTGGTGAAGTCCGTCGAGAACGGTCGCGTCTCCTACCGCCTGCCCCACCAGGCCGAGCTGAAGACCGACGCCGCCGGCACCCCCCTGTTCTTCGAGTACAAGGGCCGCAAGGTCGCCGACGCCTGAGATGGCGTCCCCGTCGGCTCGTCGCGGGCCTGAGCCCGCGCCCGAGCCAGAAGAGCTGTTCGAGCGTCTCGGCGTGCACATCACCGCCGGGACGCTCGAACGCGCTCTGACGCACCGCTCGTTCGCCTACGAGCAGGGCGGGCTGCCCACCAACGAGCGCCTCGAGTTCCTCGGGGACTCGGTGCTGGGCTACGTGGTCACCGACCACATCTTCACGGTGTACCCGGACCTGGCCGAGGGCGACCTCGCCCGCCGCCGGGCCGCCGTCGTGTCCACGCGTGCCCTGGCGAAGGTGGCGCGCCGGATCGGCATCGGCCCGTTCGTGCGCCTGGGCACGGGGGAGCGCCGCACCGGCGGGGCGGACAAGGACTCGATCCTCGCCGACACCCTCGAGGCGCTCATCGGCGCCGTCTACGTGGACCACGGGGCCGTGGCCGCGGCCGCCCTCGTGCACCGCCACGTGGTGCCGCTGCTGGACGAGCCGGACCTGCTGCGCGAGAGCACCGACTGGAAGACGGTCGTGGCCGAGGCCGCCAGCCGCCACGGTCTCGGCGCCGTCCGCTACGCGATCGAGGGTCAGGGCCCCGCGCACGACCCCCGCTACCGGGCCACCCTCGTCGTCGGCGAGCGCGAGTACGGCTCCGCCGTCGCCAGCTCCAAGAAGCAGGCCGAGCGGGACGCCGCGGCCGCCTCCTGGCCCGCCCTCGAAGCGGGCCTGCCGGCCGCGGGGCGCTGAGCCCGTGCCGGAGCTGCCCGAGGCCGAGGTCGTCCGGCGCGGCCTGGCCCGGTGGGCCACGGACGCCGTCGCCGCGGAGCTCGAGGTCCTCGACCCCCGCTCGCTGCGTCGCAGCCCCGGTGGTGCGGACGCCCTCCGGGAGCGGCTGCGAGGCGCCCGACTGGCCGAGCCGGCTCGCCGCGGCAAGTTCCTCTGGCTGCCCCTGGCCGAGGGCGACGACGCCGTCGTCGTGCACCTGGGGATGAGCGGGCAGATCCTCGTGGACGGACCGGGGGCCGCCGACCAGCGACACCTGCGCCTGCGCCTGCCCGTCACCGCCGCGGACGGGTCCGCCCGCGAGCTGCGGTTCGTGGACCAGCGGATCTTCGGCGGCTGGTGGCTCGACGCGCTGCGGCCCGACGACGCCGCCGGCGGCGAGCGGATCCCCACCACGGCCGCCCACATCGCCCTGGACCCGCTGCACCCGCTGTTCGACCCCGTGGCCGTGCACGCGCGCCTGGCACGGCGCCGCTCCACCCTCAAGCGCGCGCTGCTGGACCAGTCGCTGGTCTCCGGGATCGGCAACATCTACGCGGACGAGGCCCTGTGGGGCGCCCGCCTGCACCCCGAGCGGCCGACCGAGCGCATGCGCCGGGCTGACACGCTGCGCCTCCTGGCGGCCGTCCAGGACGTGATGCGCCGGGCCCTGGAGGTGGGGGGCACGAGCTTCGACGCGCTCTACGTCAACGTGGACGGGCGATCGGGCTACTTCGCCCGCTCCCTGGCGGCCTACGGGCGCACCGGGCAGCCGTGTCGCCGCTGCGCCGCCGAGGGGGTCGACTCCCGCATCGTGCGCGAGCCGTTCATGAACCGTGCGAGCCACCTGTGCCCGCGCTGCCAGCCCAGGCCGCGCCGTCGCCGGGCCGCGGTGGCCGACGCCTGACGGGGCGTCCGTAGACTGGGCTGACCCCCGACCTCGAGCAGGAGACACGAGTGAGCCATCCCCCGGCCGCGTCCTGGACGCCCGAGCCCCTGCCGCGTCCCGAGTCCCCGCGCGACGACGCCTCGTCGGTCGCGCGGCGCCGCCGGCGCTGGCCGTGGGTCGTCGGCGTGCTCGCCGTCCTGCTCGCGGCGCTGCTCGGTCTGGGCGCCTGGTACGCGGGCTCGCTCGGGCGCACCTTCGACGACCACCGGCAGACGGTGGACGTGGGGGCGCTCGAGCAGGCGGCCGGCAACGGCCCGCTGAACGTGCTCGTCCTGGGCTCCGACTCCCGCGAGGGCGAGGGCGAGCAGGACATGGGCCAGCGCTCGGACACCATGATGCTCGTGCACATCCCCGCGGACCGACGCCAGGTCTACGTCATGTCCGTGCTGCGGGATTCGTGGGTCACCGTGCCCGGCCACGGTGAGGCGAAGATCAACTCGGCCTTCGACACGGGCGGCTACGCGCTCGCCGTGGACACGGTGGAGCTGCTGCTGGGAGTGCCGATCCACCACGTCCTCGAGGTCGACTTCCAGGGCTTCCGGGGCGTGACGAATGCGCTGGGCGGCGTCGAGGTCTGCAACCCGCAGGCCTTCTCCTCCGGTCAGGCCAACCCCTCGTACTACCCGCGCGGACACATCCTGCTGCAGGACACCGCCGCCCTGCGCTACGTGCGCGAACGGCACGCCTTCGACGACGGCGACGTCACCCGCGTGAAGAACCAGCAGCGCTACCTGGCCGGGGCGATGGACCGCTTCCTCAGCCCGGAGATCCTGGGCAATCCCGCCCGCACCACCGAGGTCGTCGCCACGTTCTCCGACCACCTCGGTGTGGACGAGGGGCTCACGTCCGGCGTGATCGCCTCGCTCGCGTGGCAGCTGCGCGACGTCCGCGGCGAGGACGTCGAGATGTTCACGGTGCCGCGCAAGGGCTTCGCGGAGGGCCCGAACGGCGACGCCATCGTCGAGCTCGACGAGGACAAGCTGGCGGACCTGCGCTCCGCCCTCGCCGACGACGACGTCCAGCGCTACGTCGACGAGCACGAGCCCACGAAGGAGAAGAAGGCCCAGGCCGCCGGCGGTCCCGCCCCCGTGCTGACCCTGCTGACCGGCACCACGCCCGCACCCGCCCTCGGGGAGGACCCCTGTGACGACTGAGCCGCGCCGCCCCCGCCTCCTGCTGGTCTCCCACTCCTACCGGCCCGAGCGCACCCCGCCCGCGCGTCGCTGGGGCGCGGTCGTGGCGGCGCTGCGGTCGGCGGGCTGGGACGTCGACGTCGTCGCGCCCGGGGGGGTGCGCCCCTTCGCCGGGCCCGACGGCGAACGTGTCCTGCCCACGCCTCGCCTGCCCCTGGGGGAGGCCGGCCGCAACGGTCGTTTCGCCGAGGCGGTGGTGCACGCGCTGCTCGCCATCCCGCGCGGGATGGCCACCCGACGCCCGGACGTGGTGGTGGCCACCGTGCCCGCCCTGCCCGTGGTGGTGCCCGGCGTCGTGCTCTCCCGTCTCTGGCGCCGTCCCCTCGTGCTGGAGATGCGCGACGCCTGGCCGGATCTCGCCCACGAGGCCGGGGTCCACCAGGGCCTGCTGGGCGCCGCAATGGAACGCGTCGTGACCGGCGGCCAGCGCGCGGCCCGACTCGTGGTGACCGTCACGGACGGCTTCGCGGAGACGCTGCGCGGGCGCGGGGTCGAGCGTGCCGAGACCTTGTGCAACGGCGTCGAACTCGCAGGCCTGGCGTGGGCACCTGCTCGGAGGCGCGAGCCCGGGGACCTGCACGTCCTCTACCTCGGCAACATGGGTGAGAGCCAGGGGCTCGAACGGCTCATGGA
Organism: Micrococcus sp. Mcc89; assembly: GCF_024519795.1. Classification (NCBI taxonomy): domain Bacteria; kingdom Bacillati; phylum Actinomycetota; class Actinomycetes; order Micrococcales; family Micrococcaceae; genus Micrococcus; species Micrococcus sp. Mcc89. The sequence goes on from NZ_JALJRI010000051.1 coordinate 27,071, forward strand.
GGCGGCGGCCGAACTCCGCCAGAGCCGGCCAGGGGTGCGGGTCCGGCTCGTCGGCGCCGGCACTCGGCGCGGCGAGCTCGAGGCGCGTAACGCGGAGCTCGGCTCCCCGGCCGAGATCCTTCCTGCCTGCTACGGCGAGGATGCGGCGGCCCAGTACGCCTGGGCGGACACACTCGTCGTGGCGCTGCGGCCTGACTGGCCCAGCTTCCGCCACACGGTGCCGTCGAAGACCTACGAGGTGCTCGCCGTCGGCCGGCACGTCACCGGGATGGTCACCGGCGAGGCGGCCCGCACCCTCGAGGACGCCGGGGGAGCCGACGTCATCGGCCCACGGGTAGCTGACCTCGTCGCGCATCTGACCGCGCTCGCCGACGATCCGGCTCGCACTGATGTGGGGGAGGGCGGCCGCCCGTGGGTCCGACGGCACGCGGACCTGCCGAGCGTCGCCCGGCGTTACGTCCGGCTGCTGGGGCAGCTCGTCCCCGACTACAGGAGACACGCATGACCTCCATCCTCCTCGATTCCGTCCGCGCACTCGGCCACGCGCCACTCGTCCTGCGGACGGTGGTCGACCACCTGCGGGACGACCCGGCGGTCCTGGGCCTGCAGATCAGCCGTCGCCTGCCGCTCGCGGCACGCGTGGGCCTGGGGCGCCTGGCAGAGTCCCTGCCCGCACGCCCCGGCGTGGTCTTAGGCGCCATGGGTCTCGCGGCCGCCGGCCGGCACGTGGACCTCCTCGAGCACGTCGAGGCGGTCCTGCCGTCCGCCGGCGCGCCAGATCGGGTGCGACTGGCGGACGTGCTCACGGCCGCGCAGGAGCCTGACCGGGCCCAAGCCGTCCTCGACGCCGTGCCCGTCGACACGCCGGGCTTGGCCGCCGCAAGGGCCCGCGTGGCCTGGCACCGCGGTGACGTCGAGGCGGCCATCTCCCTGCTCGGCGGCACCGGCCGGGACGGTGTCGTGCGAGCCCGGTTCGCCTCCGAGGTGCGTGCTCTGCGCGGGGGCGCCCTGCCGTTGCCGCGGGCAGACCGGGACCGGGCCGTTGGATATCGGCCCCGCCCGGGCTCGGCACTGTTCGTCCTGACCAACTCCCTGCCCCACACCGGTTCCGGATACGCGCAACGCAGCCACAGCCTCGCGTGCGCGCTGCGGGACGAGGGCTGGCACGTAGAGGCCGTCACCCGGCTCGGTTGGCCGGTCCAGACCGGCGTGCTCACCGCCGCCCGACGCGACATGGTGGACGGCATCGTGTACCACCGCCTCCTGCCCTCGAGCCTGGCCCGGGGATTCGACGGACGGCTGGCTCAGCACGCGCGGATGCTCCTCGATCTGGTCCTCGAGCGCCGCCCGGCGGTCCTGCACACCACCACCCACTGGGTCAACGCCGTGGTGACCCGCGCGGTCGCGGAGGCCGTGGGCGTCCCGTGGGTGTACGAGGTGCGCGGGCAGCTGGCGGACACCTGGGCCTCGACGCGCGGACCCGAGGCGCTGCGCTCCGACCGCTACGCCCTGTTCACGGCCCGCGAGGACGACGCCGTGCGTTCTGCCGACGGCGTCGTGACGCTCGGTGAGCAGATGGCCCGCCGCATCGCCGCGGCCGGCATGGACCGGGACGCCGTCGTGCTCAGCCCTAACGGGGTGGGGGGCGCCTTCCTGGAGGAGCCCGCCCCACGCGAGGATGCTCGCCGCCGTCTCGGGCTGTCCATGGACGACGAGATCGTCGGCACCGTCTCCTCCGTGGTGCCGTACGAGGGACTCGACGACCTTGTGCGTGCCGTCGCCGCGCTCGTCGACGAGAGGCCGCGCCTGCGGCTGGCCGTGGTGGGGGACGGCGTTGCCCTGCCGGCCCTGCGCCGGCTTGCGGCCGACCTGGGGATCGAGGATCGGCTGCTCGCGCCGGGACGGGTGGACCGTTCCCTGGCTCCCGTGTGGCACCAGGCCCTCGACGTCTTCTGCGTGCCTCGCAAGGACACGGGCGTGACCCGGGCGGTGACGCCCATGAAGCCGCTGGAGGCCATGGCCACGTCCCGGCCCGTCCTCGTCTCGGACCTGCCCGCGCTGAGCGAGATCGTCGAGGACGGCGTGACCGGACGGGTGCTGCCGGCCGAGGAACCGGAGGCGTGGGCCGCCGCCCTGGCGGCGCTACTCGACGACCCCGCCGCGGCCCGCGGCCTCGGAGCCAGGGCGCGGGAGTGGGTGCTCGGGCATCGGACCTGGGCGGCGAACGCCCGGCGCTATGACGCCCTCTACCGGCGCCTGGGCGTGACGGCGCCGTCTGCCTGAACTAATCCTTATACTCGACAGAGCATCACGGGGAGTCCGGCCCGCGCCGGATTCTGCCCTTGCCACCGCTTAGACGAACGAGGACCTCTAGATGACGACGCAGATCAAGGACGTGGCCGTGATCGGCCTGGGCTACATCGGGCTGCCGACAGCTGCCATCCTGGCCGAGAACGGCGTGCGTGTGCACGGCGTGGACGTCAGCCAGCGCACCGTGGACGCGGTCAACGCAGGCACCGTGCCCTTCGTGGAGCCGGACCTGGCGGACTTCGTGGAGCGCAACGTCAAGGCCGGTCGACTGTCCGCGTCCCTGAAGACGCCGCAGGCCGACGCGTACATCGTCGCGGTCCCGACGCCCTTCAAGGACGGCCATTCGCCGGACCTCGGCTACATCGAGGCTGCGGCCCGCGGTCTCGCCCCGCAGCTGCGCGGCGGCGAGCTCGTGATCCTGGAGTCCACCTCGCCCCCCGGCGCCACCGAGCACATGGCCGCCGTCATCCGCGAGGCACGGCCGGACCTGGACGGCGTCACCCTGGACTTCGCCCACTGCCCGGAGCGGGTGCTGCCCGGCCGGGTCATGATCGAGCTCGTCACGAACGACCGCATCGTGGGCGGGTCCACGCCGGAGGCCGCGCAGCGCGCCAAGCAGCTGTATGAGGCGTTCTGTCAGGGGGAGATCCTCGTGACGGACTGCGTCACCGCGGAGATGGCCAAGCTGGTCGAGAATTCGTTCCGTGATGTGAACATCGCCTTCGCGAACGAGCTGTCCCTGATCTGCTCCGACCTGGGGATCGACGTGTGGGAGCTCATCGAGCTTGCCAACCACCACCCCCGTGTCAACATCCTCCAGCCGGGCCCCGGCGTGGGCGGCCACTGCATCGCTGTGGACCCGTGGTTCATCGTCGACGCCGCACCGCAGACGGCCCGCATCATCCGTGCGGCCCGCGAGATCAACGACGGCAAGCCGAAGTGGGTCGTGGACCAGGCCAAGGCCGCCGCGTTCGACGTGCAGCAGGCCACCGGCCGTGCCCCCGTGGTGGCCGTCCTCGGTCTGGCATTCAAGCCGAACATCGACGATCTGCGTGAATCGCCTGCCCTGAACATCGCGATCGAGGTGGCGCAGCAGTTCACCGGTTCGCGCATCCTCGTCGTGGAGCCGCACGTGGAGGAGCTGCCCGCTGCGCTGGCCGGCCGTGACAACGTGGAGTTGGTCCCGGCCGAGGACGGCATTCGGGAGGCGGACGTCGTCCTGCTACTGGTGGACCACGATGCGTTCGCCAGCCTCGGTGCCACCACCGAGGGCAAGAAGGTCATCGACACGCGCGGCCAGTGGCGCTGACACGAACTCGGCACCTGTGGCGGGGCGGTCGGTGACGGCTGCCCCGCCCCGTATGTCCCAGACGGGCAGTACCACGACCAAGGAGGACAACATGCGCCTGCTCGTGACCGGCGGCGCCGGATACATCGGGTCTCACTTCGTCTCCGTAGCACGGCAACAGGGCCGGGCCGACATCGTCGTCGTTGACGACTTCTCGACAGGCCTCAGACAGCGCGTTCCGGCCGATGTCCCCGTGTACACGATCGACCTCGCGAGCGACGCGGCCGTAGCTGCGCTGACCACTCTCCTTAAAGAAGAGTCGATTGACGTCGTCGTTCACTTCGCCGCGAAGAAGGTCGTCGCGGACTCCGTCGTGCAGCCGGAGGATTATTTTCGGTCGAACGTCGGTGCAACTGTAAACGTGCTGGCTGCCATGAGAGCTGCGGGAGCCGCGTCGATGATCTTCTCCTCGTCGGCAGCGGTCTATGGTGAGCCGGACTCGTCGATCGTGTTCGAGGACACCCCGACGGTGCCGATCAATCCGTACGGCCAGTCCAAGCTCGTGAGTGAGCTAGCTCTCGCGAACGCTTCCCGCGCCTGGGGTCTCCGGGCGGTGGCATTGCGCTACTTCAATGTCGCCGGCGCGGAAGACGCCATTCTGGCCGATACCACGACGACGAACCTCATGCCGGCGATCCGTGATGTCATCACTCGCGGCCAGCGTCTCTCGGTCTTCGGCGACGATTACCCCACCGTCGACGGCACATGTGTACGCGATTACGTCCACGTCGTCGACCTGGCCGAGGCGCACCTGGCGGCCCTGCCGGCGGTCCAGGGCAGCACCGACCCAGCGACCCGGATCTACAACGTGGGCACCGGAAGCGGAAGCAGCGTTCTCGAAGTCGTAGATGCCTTCCGCCGCCGCCCCGGCGTGGATCTTGATTACGACATCCAGCCCCGCCGCCCGGGTGACCCGGGGGCCTTGACAGCCAACGTCTCGCTCATTGAGAAGGAACTCGGATGGGTAGCACGTTATACGCGCGATGACATTGTCACGTCCGTCATCGACTTCCCGCCCCGGCTCGTCACCTGACTGCTCGTCGCAGAGACGCCAGACCTGCCCCGCCGATTACAGCACCCGAGGAATCGCACCCATGATCCAACTCTTTCTTCGCTTCTCACGACGCCAGCAACTCGTCATGGGGCTTTTTATTCTGCTCGCTGTCGTGGGTTCGGTACTCGCCTTCCTGGTGGACCACGCGATCCTCATCGTCGCGCTGTTCTGGATGTTGTGCGCTGCGGTGTTCGTAATGATCATGTATCACCGCCGTCTCAACGCAAAGATCAACCGCACCGCCCGTGCTGCACGCATGGGGTCTTCCGCTGTGGCGGGCCGCGGGGGGACGCGGCCCGCCACGGGGCGTCGAATATCGACGCAAGAGTCGCTCGACTCGCTCCAGGCCGCTTTCGCCCGCCGGAGGACCGTCGCCGCGGGCCTGCCGCTGGCGCGCAAACTCATCCAGGAACGCGGGGACCTCAGTGGCGCGCGGGAGGTGCTGGATCAGCTTCGTGGAAAGTCGGGCCTGACCGACTCTGAAGAGAACTTCGTTCGTCGCGTCGACTCTCTCAACCGCCTTCTTGAAGCGGACTACCCGCTTCCCGCACGTCACCGCACCTGCAATTACCTCCCCGTGCGAGGCCGGGTGCTCTACGCCGTGGGCATGTCACCCGTGTCTGTGACCAATGGCTACACGTCCCGGACCAAGGGCGTCGCCGCAGGGCTCGTGGCCCAAGGGCTGGACGTGGTCGTAGCGCCCCTGCCAGGCAAGCCTTGGGACAAGAAGTCGGTCGTCCCCGGGCGGCGAGTGCCTGTCAAGCAGCGTCGTGATGTGTCGGAGATCGACGGCGTACGCCACGTGCACAACCCTGGTCTCCCTGCATGGGAGGGCGATCTCGACGTCTTCTTCCAGGTGGCTGCCGATGCGTACGTCCGCGAAGCCATGATCGAGAAGCCCGAGTTCATCCTGGCCGCCTCGAACTATCTGTCCGCTCTGCCCGCCCTGATCGCAGCCCGTCGGCTCGGGGTGCCGTTCGTGTATGAGATGCGCGGATTCTGGGAAGTGTCTGCGGCATCCGTCCGGCCGGGCTGGGAGCAGTCGGACCAGTATCGGCTTGACCGCCGCTATGAAGACCTCGTCGCCCGCGAAGCCGACCGAGTGGTCGTCATCACGGATGAGATGCGTGAAGACCTTGCTGCCCGCGGCATCGATGCGGACAAGGTCACCGTCGCGCCCAACTGCGTTGACCCAGAGGTGTTCGCCCCTCTTGGCAAGGATCACGCGCTCTTGCGCGGCCTGGGATTCACCGATACGGAGGCTCCAGTCGTGGGTTTCGCGGGCAGCGTCACCGATTACGAAGGCCTCGATCTCGTCACCGACGCGCTCGCGACACTCAAGGCAGAGGGAGTCCGGTTCAACTTCCTCATCATCGGCGGGGGCGCATATCTCGATACGTTGAAGGCGAGGATCGCCACACGCGGTCTTGATCCTGAGACGCGGTTCGTCATGAACGTTCCGAACGCAGACATGCCAGCGTACCTCTCGAGCATCGATGTGTTCCCCCTGGCCCGGAAGTCCTTGCCGGTGACCGAGCTCGTTTCGCCATTGAAGCCGCTGGAGGCGATGGCGGTCGGCGGGGCGGTGGTCCTCTCCGATGTCTCGCCGCACAAGGTGTTCTGCGGGCCTGATGGAGACACTGCGGTCAGTTTCCAGAAGGACGACCTGGCGAGCCTCGTCGAGCGTCTGCGCGAAACTCTCGCCGCCCCAGATGCTGCTCGCGCCATGGGGGTTCGTGCTCGACGCTGGGTCAAGGAGAATCGGCGCTGGCCAGTCACGGGCGAGCGCATCGCCGCTTCACTAATGGCCTTGGCCGAGGAGTTCCGGGCCTCACTGGACGACGCAGAACGCCCGCTCACCGATTACACAGTCGCCTTCATCGGCGACGAATTCACGACGGACACCTTCGTCCCCGAGTTGACCGCCTTGCGTGTGCGGCCTGAGGACTGGCGCGAGACCTTCGAAGACCACCGCGTGGATGCGCTGTTCATTGAGTCCGCTTGGCGAGGCAACGACAGCGCCTGGACCGGGATCATTGGGTATTACGATGACGAGACTCACGCGCCGGTGGTCGAGCTGATCGCGCATTGCAGGCTTCACGAAATCCCCGTGATGTTCTGGAACAAGGAGGATCCGGTCCATTTCAATCGGTTCAAGCGCACCGCAGCCCTGTGCGACTACGTGTTCACGACGGACGCGCGCACCATTGTTGATTACAACGCGCTTCCGGACAACCAGATCACGACCGTCGCCTCGGCCCCGTTCGCGGCGCAGCCTCTGTTGCACAACCCGCTACCCAGCACCCGGGCACAAGACGAAGCTATCGCGTATGGCGGGACCTACTACGGGGACAAGTATGCGACCCGTAAACAGGGGCTGGATTTCCTGTTCTATGAGTCTGCCCCACACGGCTTGGCGATCTACGAGCGGGTGCACAACGATCCCAACTCGCCGTACCGCCTGCCGGACCGTTTCCGCCGGTACGCCCGAGGAAGCCTGAGCTATCCCGAGATGTGCCAGGCCTATAAGGCCCACCCGATCCACCTGAACGGCAATTCGGTGGTGGACTCGCCGAGCATGTTCTCTCGCCGGGTCGTGGAGATCACCGCGTCTGGGTCGACGGTACTCAGCTCTGCGGGCCGTGGCGTAGACGAGACGTTGGCGGGCACCGTCCCGACCGTGACCACCCCCGATGAGGCTGCGGCCTATCTGGAGGGCTGGAAGTCGTCTGAGCAGCGTCGGCACGCCGGCCTTTGGGAGGCGTTCCGCCACGTCTACGAGACGCACACGTGTGCTCACCGTTTGGTGTACATGATGCGCGTCGCTGGGTTCCGAGTCCGCAGTCCGCAGGCCGCGCCGATCGCAGTCGAGTGCGCCGCCGCAGACGTACCGTTGTTCGAGGCCCAGACCATGCGTCCTGCCTTGTACCTGGTGACCGACACAACCGAGGGCGTTGATGCCGCCAGTCCCGTCGTCCTCGCCGCTCCTCCGGAGAGGGCGGCAAAGCTGCAAGAGGCCGGCATCCGGAACGTCGTCATCCACCGTGAGGGCGCCCCTGCTCTGGACGAGCACCTCGTGGAGGACTTCTCGCTCGCTCTGCATTTCGGGCATTGGAAGGCCGTGGGCACTCGCACCGTCGAATGGTCGCCGGGCGACGCACACGTGCGAATCGCTGCCCTGACGGCGGACATCGATGAGGGCACTGTACTGGTGGACGCCGACGTCTACGCCGGCTCTGTTCTCGGGGAGCGACCTGCCCTAGCCGATGACGAGGTCTTTGCCTGGCAGCACGTCGTCGAACACGTCGGCAAGGTGACCTACACGGACTCGACGGCTGTCCCGATCGACACCGCGGTCGTCCACGAGGAGGCAGACCCCCTTCCGCCCGTTGCGTCTGGAGAGGCGGGGCCACCCGTAGGGGAGACTCAGACGGTGCCTCTCAACGTCCTCGTCGCTGGCCATGACCTGAAGTTCCTGCCGCAGATCATGGCGCAGCTCGAAGCCGCGGGTCACCGTGTCATCGTCGACCAGTGGGACGGGCACGATATCCACGACGAGGAACGCAGCCTCCGACTCCTCGCCGAAGCGGATGTCATCTTCTGTGAGTGGGCGCTCGGGAACGTGAAGTGGTACAGCCACCACAAGCAGGACGACCAGCGGCTTGTGGTGCGCCTCCACGCCCAGGAACTTCGCACTCGCTACCTCAAGGACGCCGACCTGTCCGCCGTGGACACCTTCGTGTTCGTGTCACCCGTCGGCATGCGGCGGGCGCAGTTGCTCTTCGGAGTGCCGGTGGATCGGTCCGTGGTCATCGGCAACACCTTCGACTTCGAGCGATTTGCGGCGCCTCGGAACGCACCGGATCCGCATGCCCTCGGTCTTGTTGGCTCCGTGCCACATTCGAAGCGTCTGGACCTCGCGCTCGACGTGACCGAACTGCTGGCGTCGCACGACCCGACTTACCGTCTCGACGTCATGGGTAAGGAGTACCACGAGTACGCGTGGCTCATGAAGCGAACTGCTGAGCGGAGTTATTTTGAGGCGCAGTATTTGCGGATTGAATCGTCTGCGGTGCTCCGCGAAGCCGTCCGGTTCGGCGGACACTCCTATGACATCGCGGAGTGGTACCGCGCCAAGCCAGGCATCATCTTGTCCACGAGCGACCACGAAGGAACGCATCAGGCGATCGCGGAAGGTGGTGCAGCGGGCTGTGTGCCGGTGATCTTTCCGTGGGCGGGGGCTGAGGCCGTTTACGACGATCGATGGGTCGTCGAGGGCGTCCGCGACGCGGCCGACCGGATCCGCAGGTACTCTTCAGACCCGGCCCTCTTCCTCGAGGAGTCTGAGCGGGCCCAAGCATTCATGCGGGAGCGTTTCTCGCCCGAGGAGATCGGTGCCCAGATCCTGGCCGTGGTAGAGGGTCGGCGGTGACGTAGCGCCGGAGAAAGAAGGGGACCGTCTCTCGTGTGAGACGGTCCCCTTCTTTTAATGACCCGTGGTGCCCTTGAGAGCAACGATGCGTTCTGCCTCGGTCGTCTCGTACCGTGCCCGGGCTTCGAGCGCTTTCTCTTCCCCGTGCTTGCGTAGGGCGCTCATGAAATAGCTGTAATGCTGCATGACATCGAGGGTGTCTCCGTCTTCGATGATTGCGCCCTCATCCATCCAGACGACGCGGGTGCACATCTCTCGGATCACTCCGGCGGAATGGTTGACGAGGAAGCCTGTGCCAGACCGGGCGATCAGGTCTCGCATTGCTTGATTGGACCGCTCCCGGAAAGCGTCGTCGCCGGTCGCAAGTGCTTCGTCAATCATGATGATGTCGGGTTGCGACGCTACTGAGATCGCGAAGCGCAGGCGGGCCCGCATGCCGGAGGAGTATGTACGCATGGGCATGCGAATGGATTTTCCGATGTCGGCCAACTCAGCGACTTGTGGGATTCGGTCGTGGACCTCGGCTGGGGTCAAGCCCATCGCGAGTAGACCGATACGAATGTTGTCTAGACCGGTGAGGTTGGGCATGAGCGCTGCCCCCACACCCATCAATTGGGGCGCAGAAGCGGCAAAGACCTCCCCAGATGTTGGCGCCTCAACGCCTGCCAGGACGCGGAGCAGGGCACTCTTGCCGGACCCATTGCGTCCGACGAGTCCGATGAATTCGCCCTTCCGTGCGGCCAAGGACACCCCCCTCACAGCATGGACGACGTCCAGTTCACCGCCCCGAGAAAAGAGCCCGCGAGATTTCTCGTCCCGAGCGATCCTCACGGGGTAATCGAGGATGATGTCCGTAGCGAGCAGGTTGAGGCCGCCAGTCGAAGCTAGGTGCCCCCCCTCGAACGCTTCCGGCGGCTGCGCATGGTCCTGGTTAGCGGTACTGGTCACGGCCGTACGACTCCTCTCCGAGCCAGAAGACAATGCCGCCGACAATCGTCAGGCACACTGCATACGCGGCGAGCATCGCCCAGCTCGACGCCGGCGGCGTCACCCCCTCGATGATGACCTGACGGTACATCGTGATCAGTACATACAACGGGTTGAGTTGGATGATCGCATGGAGGGCGGGGTGGTTGTCCGTGAAACGCGTTATCGGGAAGATGACTCCGGAGCCGTACATCAGGAGACGGGACACGAACGGCACCATGCGGCTCACATCCGGAAGGAGGGTGCTGAGCCGCGCCAGCAGGAGCATGATGCCGAAGTTTAGGATCACGTGCAGCCCCAGGACACCCGGGAAGACCAGCCAGGACCACTCAGGTGTCTCATGCGGGGGGATCGCTATGACGAGGATGAACATCACTGCGATCGCCGGTAGTCGCTGGAGCACGTCGTACACGAGATCGGCCAAGGGCAGCGCCATGCGTGGGAACCGGAAGGCGCGGGTCAAGGACAGGTTCGACGCGATGGTCCGCGTGCCAGATGTCAATGCGGCGCTGGTCATCTGGAACATGAACACACCCACGATGACGAAGGCGACGAAATTGTCCATTCCGTGGTCGAAACGCAAAAGCAAACCGAAGATCAGCCAGTAGAAGATCGCGTCGAGCATTGGGCGAAGGATGAGCCATACCGACCCGAGACGACTGTCGTCGTTTCCTGTGACGAGCCGTCCTCGGGACTGCCACCAGATGAAGTGTCGGCGTTGCCAGAGCTCCACCAGATAGCGGCGAGGGGCAGGGCGACCTGTGACAGGTGAGAGGTGCGAAGCGTCACCATAAGCCTGGACGGCCGCGGCGCGGAACGCGCTGGCGACGGGTTCGGAGGGTCGTCTTGGTCGCCGTGTGGTCATCGGTTCGCGCCTGCCTTTCTGAGCGTGGGCCACCCGAGTGGGGGACCGGCCGTCGATGCGGGACTTCTCTTGACGGTGCCCCACGACGGCGATGCCGCGCGCGGGAGGCGCGTCGACCGCCTCCTTAGTGTAGGAGACGGCGGCGCGGGAACGCAGCTGCTGAGGGGGTCGGATTGTTGGCTTCGACTATGGTGAAGCCGTCTGGAGGTCCCGCCGCTTGGACTTGATCTCCTCCCCTTTGAGCCGTCGTCGATGCAGCGAGGAACACCGTGAAGAAAATCATGCCCATCTACGGAACCCGCCCGGAGGCGATCAAGGTGGCCCCCATCGTCAAGGCGCTGCAGGCCGACGAGCGGTTCGAGTGCGTGGTGACCGTCACGGGGCAACACCGCGAGATGCTGGACCAGGTCAACGAGCTGTTCGGCATCGTCCCGGACCACGACCTCAACATCATCCAGCCCCGGCAGACCCTCAACGGCGTGTTTGCCCGCACCCTGGACGGGCTCGACGCCGTCCTGGAGCAGGAGCGGCCGGACGCCGTCGTGGTCCAGGGCGACACCACGACCTCGACGGCGGGCGCCGTCGCCGCCTTCAACCGCGGCATCCCCGTGGTCCACGCCGAGGCGGGCCTGCGCAGCTTCGACATCCTCTCCCCGTTCCCGGAGGAGGCCAACCGCAAGATCACCAGCCAGATCTCGGCGCTGCACCTGCCCCCGACCACCGTGAGCCGGGACAACCTGCTGCGTGAGGCCGTGGCCGCGGAGGATATCTACGTCACGGGCAACACCGTGATCGACGCGCTGCTGGAGGCCGTCAGCCACCAGGTGCCGTTCGAGGACGAGCGTCTGGCCGAGCTGGAGGCGTCCGGCCGTCGCGTCGTCCTGGTGACGACCCACCGGCGCGAGAACCAGGGCGACGCGATGCGCGGCGTCGGGCGCGCCCTGGCCCGCCTGGCCGCGGACCACCCGGAGGTCACCTTCGTGCTGCCGGCGCATCGCAACCCGGTGGTTCGCGAAGCGATCCTTCCCGAGATCGAGGGCCGCGAGAACGTGCTCGTGACCGAGCCCCTGGCCTACGGCGAGTTCACCCACCTGCTGTCCGTGGCCACCGTCGTGCTGACGGATTCCGGTGGCGTCCAGGAGGAGGCTCCGTCGCTGGGCAAGCCCGTCCTCGTGATGCGCGAGAACACCGAGCGTCCCGAGGCCGTGACCGCCGGCACCGTGCGCCTGATCGGCACGGACGAGGAGGTCGTGGTCACCGAGGTCACCCGCCTGGTGACGGACGAGGCCGCGTACACTGCGATGTCCCAGGCGGTGAACCCCTACGGCGACGGCCGCGCGGCCGAGCGCACGGTCTCGGCGATCGCCGAGCTGCTCGGCGTGGGCGAGCGGCTGCCGGCCTTCGACGGCGCCTGAGCAGCATCGCACTCCCGGACGGGGACACCCCCGTCCACGCACGAGGCCGCCGTCCCCGCGGGGACGGCGGCCTCGTGGCGTGCCCCGGCCTCACCCGTCCTCGCGCGGGGTCACCCGGGCGTCCTCCGGGCGGACCAGCGGCAGGGACCCGGTGCGGGGCCCGCCGGGCACGATCGGCAGATTGGTCTCCGGAGCACGCCACCACGCGAGGGCGCCGAGCAGGATGACGCCGCCGGTGAGCACGAACGCCCACCCGTAGCCGGCGGTGTCCACCACGAGGCCGGCCAGCAGCGGGCCGGAGATGGCGCCCAGGTCGGCGGACATCTGGGCGGCGGACATCACAGCGCCGGAGCGCCGTCCCTGGCCCACGACGTCGGCGATGGCCGCCTGCTGCGGGGCGTTGAGGGTGCCCGTGCCGGCGCCGGCCAGCAGGCACGCGAGCAGGAAGAGCGCGGGCGAGCTCATCCAGCCGATCACCCCGGTGGTGGCGGCCATGGTGAGCAGGCCGGTGAGGATCAGCGGCTTGCGGCCGTGCACGTCGGAGAGTCGCGAGGAGAAGGTCACGGCGACCACGTTGCCCAGCGCGAACACGGAGAGGGCGAGTCCGGCCATGAAGGCCCCGTCCACCTGCCAGCCCAGCAGCCCAGTGCCGGCGAAGGCGGTGGCCGCGAACAGGGGCATCACCGAGTTGCGCACACCGAACGTCGCCCAGCCGTTCGCGAAGAACGAGGCGAGCGCCGCGCGGTAGGACGGCAGGCCGAACGCCTCCTTCAGGGGCATCGTCGGGCGGGGATCGCCGGTGCCGCGGTCCGCGCGCCGCGTGTCCCGCAGCAGGACGAACACCATCCCCGCGGCGATCACCAGCGACGTGCCGTAGATCAGGAACGGCGCACGGAAGCCGAAGACCGCCAGGGCGGAGCCCACAATCGGCCCCACGATGTTGCCGATGAGGAAGGCGGAGGCGTACGCACCGGAGACGCGTCCGCGCATCGTCGGCGGTGACTTCGCCGCCAGGAACGCCATGGCGGACACCGTGAACAGCGTGGATCCGACGCCGCCGAGGGCGCGGAAGAGCAGCAGCTGCTCGAACGTCTGCGCGAAGGCGATGAGGAACATGGACGCGGCCACGATCAGCACACCGGTCATGTACACGGGCGTCTCGCCGAGGCGGTTCGTCAGGCGTCCGGAGAGCGGGGCGAACAGGAGCCGCGTCAGCCCGAACGCGGAGACGACGGCGGCCACGGCCGTCGCGGACGCGTTGAAGGAGCTCGCGTACTGCGGCAGCAGCGGGGCGATGATCCCGAAGCCGATCGCGATGATGAACGCGGCGGCGACGAGGACCTTGATCTCACGGGGCAGGGGGACCCGCGAGGAGCGGGCGGACGACAACGGCATGACCGCCATCTTCGCACGGCGCCGGGTGTGCAGCCCGGGGCGGGCGACGGCCCGTGTGACAGACTGGACCCGTGGAAATCGTGCTCATAGTCTCAGTCGTGGCCGCCCTGCTGCTGGGCGGCGTGCTCGTCGGCCTGCTGGACCGGCGCCCCGCCCCGCCGAAGGGCTCGTACCAGGGAGTGCGGGACGCGGACGACCCGCGCCCGAGTCCGCGACACGCGGCCCCGTCGGGCTCCACCGCCGTCCTGGAACGCCCCGAGGTCGACGAGGCGCCGCCCGTCGTCGCCGAGCCGGAGCCCGCCGTCGTCGAGGAGGTGGAGACCGCCCCGGCGAAGCCCGTGTACGAGCGGCCCGAGGCCGCCGGCTCGCGCCTGGCCCGCCTGCGGGCCCGCCTGCTCAAGTCCAACAACGTCTTCGGCAAGGGTCTGCTGGCGCTGCTGTCCCAGGACCGCATCGACGACGACGTGTGGGACGAGATCGAGGAGACGCTGCTGATGGCGGACCTCGGCACCGAGCCCACCCTGGAGCTCGTCGACCGCCTCAAGGCCCGTGTCACGGTCGAGGGCACGCGGGACCCGGAGCAGGTGCGCACCCTGCTGCGCGAGGAGCTCGTGGCGATGGTGGACCCCTCGATGGACCGCCGTCTCGCCGCGACCCGCAAGGGCGACCGCCCCGCCGTGACCATGGTCGTGGGCGTCAACGGCGTCGGCAAGACCACCACCGTGGGCAAGCTCGCCCGTGTGCTCGTGGCGGAGGACCGCACCGTCGTGCTCGGCGCCGCGGATACCTTCCGCGCCGCCGCCGCCGAGCAGCTCGCCACGTGGGGCGCCCGCGTGGGCGTCGAGACCGTCCGCTCCGAGAAGGAGGGCGCCGACCCGGCGTCCGTCGCCTTCGAGGCCGTGGAGCGCGGCATCGCCGAGGGCGTCGACGTCGTGCTCGTGGACACCGCGGGCCGCCTGCAGAACAAGGCCAACCTCATGGACGAGCTCGGCAAGATCAAGCGCGTCATCGAGAAGCAGGCCGAGGTGGACGAGGTCCTGCTCGTGCTCGACGCCACCACGGGCCAGAACGGCCTGACCCAGGCGAAGGTGTTCGCCGAGGTCGTGGACGTCACCGGCATCGTGCTGACCAAGCTGGACGGCACCGCCAAGGGCGGCATCGTGATCGCCATCCAGCGCCAGCTCGGCGTGCCCGTCAAGCTGATCGGCCTCGGCGAGGGCCCCGATGACCTCGCGCCGTTCACCGCCGAGGGCTTCGTGGACGCGCTGCTGACCGACTGACGTCCCGCACCCGGTCCAGGGCCCCTCCCGACGACGTCGGGAGGGGCCCTGTTCTGTCACGGAGACGTCATCGACGTGTGGCGTGGCCCACTTCTCCGGTATCGTCCCTCCATCGGCCCCGATCGGGGCCGGGCAGCGACGCCGCGGGACGGGCGTTCGCCCCCGGCTCGCGGCCCGGACCGAAGGAGACCCCCATGGAGGAGTCGAACGTCCTGGACGCAGGGACAGTGTGGATGGTGACGAGCGCGGCGATGGTCCTGCTCATGACACCCGGACTGGCCATCTTCTACGGCGGCATGACCCGCGCGAAGTCCTCGCTCAACATGATCATGATGTCCTTCGTCTCGATGGGCCTCGTCGGAGTCGTCTGGGTCCTGTGGGTCCACGGGATGACCGGTGGCGACGGGTGGGCCGGGGTGGTGGGGAACCCCGCCGGTGACCTCGGGCTGACCGGCACGATGGCCGAGGGCGGGCTCGTCGCCGCGGCCTACGGCGCCACCTTCGCGATCATCGCGGTCGCCCTCATCTCCGGCGCGGTGGCCGACCGGTTCAAGTTCGTCACGTGGTGCGTCTTCGTGCCCGTCTGGACCACCGTCGTCTACGCCCCGCTGGCCTACATGGTGTGGGGCGGCGGGCTCCTCTCCGAGGACGGCGCCATCGGCGCCCGCCTGGGGGAGGCCCTCGACTTCGCCGGTGGCCTCGTGGTGCACATCAGCGCCGGCGTGGCCGCCCTCGTGCTCGCGCTGCTGCTGGGCAAGCGCCACGGCTTCGGCGTGGACCCCGGCCACCGGCCGCACAACGTCCCGTTCACCATGCTCGGTGCGGCCCTGCTCTGGTTCGGCTGGTTCGGGTTCAACGGGGGCGCGGCGGGCGGTGTCGACGAGCTCGGACTGATCTGGGTGGACACCCTCGCCGCCGGCGCCGCCGGCATGCTCGGCTGGGTGTTCGTGGAGTGGCTGCGCCGCGGCCGGCCGACCTCGATCGGCACCGCGTCCGGGATCGTCTCGGGACTGGTCGCCATCACGCCCGCGTGCGCCTATGTGAGCCCCCTGGGGGCCGTGGTGATCGGCCTGGTCTCCGGTGCGGCCAGCGCGCTCGCGGTCAACCTCAAGTACCGCCTCGGCTTCGACGATTCGCTCGACGTCGTCGGCGTGCACCTCACCGCTGGCATCCTGGGCACCGTGCTGATCGGCTTCTTCGCCCTGCCGGACGAGGGCCGGGCGGGCCTGTTCTACGGCGGAGACGCCGGTCTCCTGGTGGCCCAGACGGTGGCCGTGCTCGTCGCCGTGGTCTTCACCGCCGTGGTGACCACGGTCATCGCCCTGGTCCTGCGCGGGACCATGGGCCTGCGAGTGAGCAAGGAGGACGAGGAGCGGGGCGTCGATCTGACCCTGCACGACGAGTCGGCCTACGACGTCGGC
The DNA here is from genome assembly GCF_024519795.1 of Micrococcus sp. Mcc89. Taxonomy (NCBI): domain Bacteria; kingdom Bacillati; phylum Actinomycetota; class Actinomycetes; order Micrococcales; family Micrococcaceae; genus Micrococcus; species Micrococcus sp. Mcc89. The sequence continues at coordinate 43,578 of NZ_JALJRI010000051.1, forward strand.
TTCGGCGGGGTGCCCGTCCCCGCGGAGGCGCGGTGAGCCGCCGCGGACGGGTGAGGCCGGTCGGTTGCTAGGCTTGGCGGGCGCCGCGGTGGATGCCGCGGCGCCCGCGACCGACCGCGTCCGGATCAGTCGACCCCGCTTCGAAGGATCACACCCGCCGTGTTCAACTCCCTGTCCGACCGCCTCACAGCCACCTTCCGCAGCCTCAAGGGCAAGGGGCGGCTGAGCGAGGCGGACATCGACGCCACCGCACGCGAGATCCGCCGCGCCCTCCTGGACGCCGACGTCGCCGTGCCCGTGGTCCGCCAGTTCATCGCGCAGATCAAGGAGCGCGCCCTCGGAGCCGAGGTGGCCCAGGCCCTGAACCCGGGCCAGCAGGTCGTGAAGATCGTCAACGAGGAGCTCGTGGGCATCCTCGGCGGCGAGACCCGGCGCATCCAGCACGCCAAGACGGGCACCACCGTCATCATGCTCGTGGGCCTGCAGGGCGCCGGCAAGACGACCCTCGCCGGCAAGCTCGCCCACCTGCTCAAGTCCCAGGGCCACACCCCGCTGCTCGTGGCCTGCGACCTCCAGCGTCCGAACGCCGTGAAGCAGCTGCAGGTCGGCGGCGAGCGCGCCGGGGTCCCGGTCTACGCGCCGCACCCCGGCGTCTCCTCCGAGTTCGAGGCCGCCACGGGCGACCCGGTGCAGGTGGCCCGCGACGGCGTCGCCGAGGCCAACACCAAGTACCACGACGTGGTCATCATCGACACCGCCGGCCGCCTCGGCGTGGACGCCGAGCTCATGCAGCAGGCCGCGGACATCCGCGCCGCCGTGGACCCGGACGAGGTGCTCTTCGTCATCGACGCGATGATCGGCCAGGACGCCGTCGCCACGGCCCAGGCGTTCAACGAGGGCGTCGGCTTCACCGGCGTCGTGCTCACCAAGCTCGACGGCGACGCGCGCGGCGGCGCCGCGCTGTCCGTCCGCCACGTGACCGGCAAGCCGATCATGTTCGCCTCCACGGGCGAGGGCCTGAAGGACTTCGAGGTCTTCCACCCGGACCGCATGGCCTCGCGCATCCTCGACATGGGCGACGTGCTCTCCCTGATCGAGCAGGCCGAGCAGAACTGGGACCGCAGCGAGGCCGAGAAGATGGCCCGCAAGTTCGCGGACCAGGAGGACTTCACCCTCGACGACTTCCTCGCCCAGATGCAGCAGCTCAAGAAGATGGGCTCGCTGAAGAAGATGCTCATGATGATGCCGGGCGCCCAGGGCATGCGGCAGCAGCTCGAGCAGTTCGACGAGTCGTCGATCGGCCGCGTCGAGGCGATCATCCACTCGATGACCCCGCACGAGCGCGTGGCCCCCAAGATCATCAACGGCTCGCGCCGTGCCCGCATCGCCCGCGGCTCGGGTGTGAGCGTGTCCGAGGTCAACGGCCTGCTCGAGCGCTTCGCCGAGGCGCAGAAGATGATGAAGCGCATGGCCGCCGGCGGTGGCATCCCCGGCATGCCCGGCATGCCGGGCGGCGCCTCCCGCAAGGCGAAGGGCAAGGGCAAGAACGCCAAGCGCGATCGCGTGAAGTCCGGCAACCCCGCCAAGGCCGCGGCCGAGCGCAAGGCGATCGAGGAGCGGCGCGCCCGCGCCGCCCAGGCACAGGCCGGGGCGGTGTTCGGCCGCGACGGCGCGGGGATGGACGGCTTCGACCCGTCCACCCTCAACCTGCCGGCGGGCTTCGAGAAGTACCTCAAGGACCGCTGAGTCGCCCGCTGCCCGGTCGCGGCGCGCCGGGTGTGCACCGGCCCGCCCGATCTGGCAGAATGGCACGGTACTGAGCGTGAGCCCGGACGACCCTCTATCCTCCGCTGCGCTCCGTTCCGTGTGCCAGGTCGTCGACGCCCGCTGCCCCCACGCGGCGTCGTGCCCCGGCCCCCCAGATCCACTGAAGGAGAACCACACTCGTGGCTGTCAAGATTCGTCTGAAGCGGTTCGGCAAGATCCGCGCCCCGTTCTACCGCGTCGTCGTCATGGACTCGCGCACCCGCCGCGATGGCCGTGCCATCGAGGAGATCGGCAAGTACCACCCCACCGAGGAGCCCTCGTTCATCGAGATCGACTCGGAGCGCGCCCAGTACTGGCTCTCCGTCGGCGCCCAGCCGACCGAGCAGGTCGCCGCGCTGCTGAAGGTCACCGGTGACTGGCAGAAGTTCAAGGGCGAGTCGGGCGCCGAGGGCACCCTGAAGTCCAAGTCCGAGAAGGAGGCCTTCGTGGCCCCCGAGAAGGGCTCGGTCATCCTGCCGGAGGAGCCGAAGCAGGAGGAGGCCCCGGCCGAGTCCGAGCAGGCCGCCGAGGCTCCGGCCGAGGAGGCCGCTGAGGCGCCGGCCGAGGACGCCGAGAAGTCCGAGTGACCATGCTGACCGAGGCCCTCGAGCACCTGGTGCGCGGCATCGTGGACACGCCCGAGGCGGTCCGCGTGGACGCCCGCTCCCAGCGGCGCGGCGACATGCTGGAGGTCCGCGTGGCCCCCGAGGACCTGGGTCGCGTGATCGGCCGCCAGGGTCGCACCGCCACCGCGCTGCGCACCGTGCTGGACGGCCTGGCCGGCCACCCCGTCCGCGTGGACGTGGTGGAGACCGACCGCCGCTCCTGACGGCCCGTGACGCACGGCCCGCCCGCCCCTCACCGGGCCGGCGGGCCGTCGTCGTCTGCGGCCCCGCCCCCTCCCGCCACCGACCGTCCCACCCAGGAGAGCCCATGAGTCCCGCAGCCCAGGACGACCTCGTCCGCGTCGCCCGCATCGGCAAGCCGCACGGCATCCGCGGCGAGGTGACCGTGCAGGTCTTCACCGACGACCCGGACGCCCGCTTCGCCCCCGGCGAGCGCCTCGTGGTGCGCGACGGCGCCCCGGGCCTTCCGGCGGAGCTCACCGTCACCCGGGCCCGGTGGAACAAGCAGATCCTCGTGGTCGGCTTCGGCGAGTCGCCGGACCGCAACGTCGCCGAGACCCTGCGCGGCGCCCAGCTGTTCGCCGTTCCCGCCGCGCCCGAGGAGTCCGACGAGTGGTACGAGGAGGACCTCGTGGACCTCGAGGTGCGGGTCGAGGGCGAGCGCGTCGGCGTCGTCACGGCCCTGACCACCGGGGCGGTCCAGGATCTGCTGCACGTCGCGTTGGACGGCGTCGAGGAGGAGGCCCTGGTGCCCTTCGTCGAGGAGATCGTCCCGGAGATCGACCCCGAGGCCGGCGTGCTCGTGCTGACCCCGCCGCCGGGGCTGCTCGAGCTCGCCACCGGCGTCGACGAGGACGCCGCAGACGGGCCCGCCGTGGCACGCCCCGCCGATGCGGATGCGGAGGACTGAGCGGTGCGCTTCGACGTCGTCACGATCTTCCCCGAGTACCTCGCGGTGCTCGACGTCTCGCTGCTGGGCCGTGCCCGCCGCGAGGGCCTCGTGGACGTGCACGTCCACGACCTGCGCGACTTCACCTCCGACCGGCACCGCACCGTGGACGACACGCCCTACGGTGGCGGCGCCGGCATGGTGATGAAACCGGAGCCGTGGGCGCTCGCGCTCGAGCACGTGGCGGCCCAGGGGCCCGTGTCACCGGCCCCCGCCGAGTCGTCGTCGGCGGAGCCGGGGGACCGCCCCGTGCTGCTCGTGCCGACGCCCTCGGGGGAGCGCTTCACCCAGCGGTTCGCCCGGGAACTGGCGGGCCGGGAGCACGTGGCGATCGCGTGCGGCCGCTACGAGGGGATCGACGAGCGCGTCTTCGGCTGGGCCGAGGAGCTCTTCGAGGTGCGGCTGGTCTCGCTGGGCGACTACGTGCTCAACGGCGGCGAGGTCGCGGCGCTGGCGATGATCGAGGCCGTCGGCCGCCTCGTGCCGGGCGTCGTGGGCAACCCGGCCTCGCTCGTCGAGGAGTCCCACGAGGACGGCCTGCTGGAGTACCCGGTCTACACCAAGCCCGCGGACTGGCGGGGCCGTGCGGTGCCGCCCGTGCTGCTCTCGGGCGACCACGGCAAGGTCGCGGCCTGGCGTCGGGCCCAGCAGGAGGAGCGCACGCGCGAGCGGCGACCGGACCTGTGGGCGGCGTACGACTCCGAGGACTGACCCGCCGCGCCCGACGGGCCGGAGGGGCGTCGCGACGTCGTCGGCTGTGGCATAATGGGTCCTCGTGTCCGCCGGACGCCCGACCTGCCACAGGGGGCGCGCGTCAACGGATCGGACCCCGGGACCGCACCCCACGTGCGGAGCCCGGCCCTCGGCTCGGGACCCGGCCCCCTCGTCATGCGGACGTGGACGGGCCGTGCGCCCGCATACCACGCGGTTGACCTGTGGCATCCGCCAGGAGAGACGACATGCACATTCTCGACTCGTTCGACAAGAAGACGCTGCGCGACGACATCCCGGAGTTCGCCCCCGGCGACACCGTCAAGGTGCACGTGAACATCATCGAGGGCAAGACCGCCCGCGTCCAGGTGTTCCAGGGCTACGTCATGGGCCGTCAGGGCTACGGCGTGCGCGAGACCTTCCGCGTCCGCAAGGTGTCCTTCGGCATCGGCGTGGAGCGCGTGTTCCCGGTGCACTCCCCGGTCATCGACAAGATCGAGGTCGTCACCAAGGGCGACGTGCGCCGCGCGAAGCTGTACTACATGCGCGACCGCCACGGCAAGGCCGCCCGCATCCGCGAGAAGCGCGCCGACGCCAAGTGATCATCCCGGTCGGCCCCGCCGACCGGTGATCGACCCATGCGCACCTCGGAGCCCCGTGACCCCCGCCGGTCACGGGGCTCCGTCGCGTCCGGGGCCGGCTCCTCCTCGGGCCCGACGGCGGCCCCCGCCTCCGGCACGAGCCGCTGGTGGGCGTGGCTCGGCCTGACCGTGGTGGCCGCCGTCGTGGTGGCCGCGGTGCTGCGAGCCCTCACCGGCCCCGTCTACCTCATCCCCTCCGGGTCGATGGAGCCGACCCTGCAGCCCGGCGACCGCGTGCGGGTGGACGCCGCCGCGGCCGGCGGGCAGGGCCTGCACCACGGCGACGTGGTGGTGTTCGACGGCGCCGGCAGCCTGGCGCCGTACCGTTCGGCCGGATCGCTCGAGCGCGGCCTCGAGGACGTCGCCCGGTGGTGGGGCGTCGGCGCGGCCGAGGACGTCTTCGTCAAGCGCGTGCTGGCCCTGCCGGGGGACCGCCTCGAGTGCTGCGCCCCGGACGGCCGGCTGCTGCGCAACGGCGAGCCGCTGGACGAGCCGTATCTCGGCAGGCCCGTGACCGCAGACGAGCCGGCCGCGGCGGGGACCTGGTCCTTCGAGGTGCCCGACGGGCGCATGGTCGTCCTGGGCGACCACCGCGCCGCCTCCCGGGACTCCCGCGCACTGCTGGGCGCCCCCGGCGGCGGGCTGATCCCGCTCGAGCGGGTCGAGGGCCGGGCCGCGGAGGTCGTGTGGCCCCTGTCCCGCCGCGGGACCATGGACGCCCCCTCCGGGGACACGCCGTGACGGGGCGCCGCACCGCGCTGATCGCGGCCGCCGTGACCGTGCTCGCCTGCGTGCTGGCGTGGGCCTTCCTGGCGCGCATGTACGCCATCCCGTCCTCGTCCATGGAGCCCGGGCTGCGGGCCGGCGACCGCGTGGTCGCCACGCTGCTCACCCCCGATCCGTTCCCGGTGCGCCGCGGTGACGTGGTGGTGTTCGAGGACACGAAGGGCTGGCTGCCCGGGGGCGGCCACGTGATCAAGCGGGCCGTCGGGCTGCCGGGGGACATCGTCTCCTGGACGCCCGGCGAGGAGACGCTGCGCGTGAACGGGGTGCCCGTGGAGGAGCCGTACCTCGCGCCGGGGGAGACGCCCGCGCAGGAGGCGTTCGAGGTGACCGTCCCCGCGGGGCGGCTGTGGGTGCTCGGCGACCATCGCTCGGCGTCGGCGGACTCCCGCGCGCACCGCGCCGGGCCCGGGGGCGGGTTCGTGGCCCTCGACGACGTGGTGGGCCGCGCCCGGTTCGTGGTCTGGCCGCTGGACCGGGTCGGCGGCGCCGGCGCCGACCCCGACGCGTTCGCCGCCGTGCCGGACGCGCCCGTGCCGGAGGCTCGCACGTGACCGTCCGTCGGGGCGGCGGCCGGCCGACGGTGCGCGCCGGTCTGGACGTCGAGGCGGGGCTGGCCGCGCCGGTCCTCGCCGCGCGGGGAGTGGACCGGGTGCTGGTGGCGGGCATGGACGAGGTGGGCCGGGGCGCGCTGGCCGGGCCCGTCGTCGTCGGGGTGTGCGCCGCGTGGCTGCCCGCCGCGGGGCAGATCCCTCCGGTGCGCGACTCCAAGGCGCTCACGGACCGACGCCGGCGCGCCCTGGTCCCGCAGATCGAGGACTGGGCGGCCGGGGTGGCGCTCGGGGAGGCCGGCCCCGCGGAGATCGACGCGCTCGGGATCTCGGCGGCCCTCGGCCTCGCCGGGCGCCGGGCGTGGGCGGCGCTGTGCGCCGCGGTGGGGCAGGAGCCGGTCGCCCTCGTGCTCGACGGCCGGGACGACTGGCTGAGCCGCTCCGATCCCGACGCCGGCCCCGCGCCCGCGCCGCGCCCGCTGCCGCCCGAGCCCACGATGCTGGTGCGGGCCGAGGACCGGTGCGCGACGGTGGCGGCCGCATCGATCGCCGCGAAGGTGGCCCGCGACGACGTCATGATCGCCCTCGACGCGGCGCACCCGGGGTACGGATGGGCCGGGAACAAGGGGTACGGCTCAGCCGCGCACCGGGCCGCCCTGGCCGAGCGCGGGGCGAGCGAGCAGCACCGGCGCAGCTGGAACCTCGGGCTGCCGGGCGCGCCCGCGCAGGCGCCGCCCACGCTGTTCGACTGAGCCCCCGGGGCCGGGCGAGGCCGCCCGTTCGACGTGCGACCCCCGGACGGGGGAGGATGGAGGCCGTGCGTGCCCGGACTGTCGCGGGTGCGCGGCGAACACTGAGGAGGCATGTCATGAGCGCAGACGACGTCGAGGACTTCGAGGCCGAGGCCGAGCTGCTGCTCTACCGCGAGTACCGGGACGTGGTGGGCCTGTTCCGCTACGTCGTGGAGACCGAGCGGCGCTTCTACCTCGCCAACGACGTGCGGCTGACGCCCCGCCAGGCGGACGGGGACGTGTTCTTCGAGATCCTGCTCGAGGACGCCTGGGTGTGGGACGTGTACCGCACGCAGCGGTTCATCAAGCGCGTGAAGGTGCTGACCTTCAAGGACGTGAACATCGAGGAGCTGCCCACCGAGGACCTGACGGTCCCGCCGGACGGCCAGCTGCCGAGCTGACCCACCCCTGAGCGGTCCAGAGGACGGGACGCCGACGTCCACTCCTGCACAGGCGTCCGGCCCCGCACAATCCCCGCCGCCGCCCACCCCGCGGCCTCGCCCGGGACCACCCTGGTGCCCAGGAGGTGGTCGGGATGACGGGGACCGCGGAACAGATCGGGGCGCAGCCGCCCGGAGAGAGGCGCGCCAGCCGCGCGCACACGGCGCTGGGCCGGTTCGGTGAGGACGCCGCCGCGCGCTGGCTCGCCGAGCGCGGCTACGTGATCGCCGACCGCAACTGGCGGGGCGAGGCCGGAGAGCTGGACATCGTGGCCCACCACGCCGGCTGGTGGGTGGGCGTCGAGGTGAAGACCCGCTCGGGCCTGGCCTTCGGCGATCCGTTCGAGTCGATCGACCGGCGCAAGCTCACCCGGCTGCACCGCCTCACCGCGGCGTGGGTGCGGGCCCACGCCGCGGACCGCCGGGGAACGCCCTGGCGCGTCGACGCCGTCGCCGTGCTGGTGCCGCGCACGGGAGGGATCCGCTTCGATCTGCTGCAGGACGTGCGGCCGTGAGCGGCATCGGACGCACCCGCTCCATCACCCTGGCGGGTCTGCGCGGGGAGGTCGTGCACGTCGAGGCGGACATCGCCCAGTCCCTGCCCGGGTTCACCCTCCTCGGCCTGCCGGACCAGGCGCTGCAGGAGAGCCGGGATCGCATCCGCTCCGCCGCGCGCAACGCCGGACTGCCCCTGACCCGGCGGCACCTGACCGTGAACCTGCTGCCGGCGGGGGTGCACAAGCGGGGCGCCTGCCACGACCTGGCGATCGTCCTGGCGGCCTACGCCGCGGACGGGCGGGTGCGGAACGTCGAGGGACCCGTGTTCCTGGCCGAGCTCGGCCTCGACGGCGCCCTGCACCGCTCGCCGGAGACCGTGGCGATGGTGATGGCCGCCGTCGACGCGGGGTGCTCCGAGGTGGTCGTCGCCGAGGATGCGGAGGCCGAGGCCCGACTGGTCCCCGGCGCCGAGGTCCGCGGCTTCGCCCATCTGCACGACGTCATCCGCGCCTTCGGCGGGGAACCGGACGGAGAGCCGCCCCACCGCCCGGCCCGACGGCAGGTGACAGCCCCGGAACCGGAGCCGGCCCGTGCGGTGCCCGACCTCGCCGAGGTCGCCGGACAGGCCGAGGCCCGGTTCGCGCTGGAGGTCGCCGCTGCCGGCGCCCACCACCTGCTGCTCATGGGCGCCCCGGGGGCGGGCAAGACCATGCTCGCCGAGCGCCTGCCCGGAATCCTGCCGCCCCTGGACCGGCGCACCGCGCTCGAATGCGCTGCCCTGCGCTCTCTCCGCGGCGGCGACGCCCGTGTCCGGCGCAGGGGCGGGACGTCCCAGGGGTTCGACGGTGACATCGACCGGACCCCGCCGTTCGAGGCACCCCACCACTCGGCGTCCCGCTCGGCCCTCGTGGGCGGCGGCAGCGGCCTCGCCCGGCCGGGGGCGGCCTCCCTCGCCCACGGCGGCGTGCTGTTCCTGGACGAGGCCCCCGAGTTCGAACGGCGCACCCTCGAGGCGCTGCGCCAGCCCCTCGAGTCCGGGGAGGTGCTGCTGCACCGGGCCCTCGGCGCCGTCGTCTACCCGGCCCGGTTCCAGCTCGTGCTGGCCGCCAATCCCTGCCCGTGCGGCAAGGGCGGTGGCACGGGCGTCGAGTGCCGGTGCAGCGTGCCCGAACGCCGCCGCTACGCCCAGCGGCTCTCCGGGCCGCTGCTGGACCGCGTCGACCTGCAGGTCACCGTGCGGCCCGTCGAAGCGCGGCAGCTCACGGGGGCGCCCGCGTCCGAGACCACGTCGCAGGTGGCCGCCCGGGTCGCCGCGGCCGCCGACCGCCAGGCCCGGCGCTGGGCCACCGCCGCCGAGCGCGGGCTCGCCCCGTCCGGGCTGCGCCGCAACGCGCACGTCCCCGCCGGGGTGCTGCGGCACGGCCCGTACGCCGTGCCCCGGGCGGCCCGCCGGCCCGCGGACGACGCCGTCGACCAGGGCCTGCTGAGCGCGCGCGGCCACGCCCGCGTCCTGCGCCTCGCCTGGACCCTGGCAGACCTGCGCGGCGCCGAACGGCCCGCACCCGAGGACACCGACGTGGCACTCACGCTGCGCCACCAGAACGAGGAGGACGCATGACCACCTACGTCACCCCGGCGGCAGACCACGTCGCCGGGCCGCGCCGGCCGGACGCCGCCCGGCTCGCCCGCGCCGCCCTGACCCGGCTGGTCGAGCCCGGGGACGCGCTCGCGGTGCAGACCGTCACGGCGCTGGGGCCGGAGCGGGCGCTCGCCCTGCTCACGGGCCGGGAGACGATCCAGCCCGCCGAGCGCGATCTGCTCGCCGATCTCGCCGGCGCGCCCGACACGCTGCCCCGGCGCTGGGCCGCGGGGCTGGCCCGCTGGGCGCCCCGGGCCGCCCGGCTGGAGCCGGAGCGTGACCTCGTGACTCTGCACCGGCTCGGGGGAGGCCTGCTGATCCCCGAGGACGACGCCTGGCCCGCCGCCCTGGCGGACCTGGGCGAGGAGGCGCCCCTGGGCCTGTGGTTCCGCGGCTCCGGAACGCTGCCTCCCGCGGACCGGATGCTCGCCGTCGTCGGCAGCCGGGAGGCGACCGCGTACGGACGGACCGTGACCGCCCGCTGCGCCGCCCACGCCGTCCAGCAGGGCGCGTGCGTGATCTCCGGCGGTGCGTACGGCATCGACGGCGCCGCCCACCGGGCCGCGCTGCAGGCGCCCGCCGCACCGGAAGACGCGGCGGATCGCGACGGCGTCCCGCCCACGGTGGCGGTGCTGGCCGGCGGCCTCGACCGGTTCTACCCGGCCGGCCACGAGGACCTGCTTCGCGCGGTGATGGCCGCCGGGCTGCTCGTGTCCGAGATGCCGCCCGGTGCGAGTCCCACGCGGTACCGGTTCCTGCAGCGCAACCGGGTCATCGCCGCGCTCGCGGGGGCCGTGCTGGTGGTCGAGGCGCGCTGGCGGTCGGGAGCGCAGAACACGGCGGGCCACGCGTTCGGCCTCGGCCGCGAGGTGGGCGTGGTCCCCGGCCCCGTGACCTCGCCCAGCTCCGCCGGCTGCCACCGTCTGCTGCAGGAGAGCCCCGCCCGTCTCGTGACCACCGAGCAGGAGGCCCTCGCCCTGCTCGGTCAGGGGCCCGCCCGGAGCGGCGGCGCGGGCGGGAGGGCCTCTACCCGGGCAGCTCCCGAGCCCGCCGCGCGGCCCACCGACGGGCTCACGATGGAGGAGGCCCTCGTCCACGAGGCGCTGCCCCTGCGCCAGGCGGTGCCCGTGGATCGGATCACCGTCAGCGCCGGGCTCGCGCTGCCCACCGTCCTGGCCTGCCTGTCCCGGCTGCAGCGGGCGGGCCTGGCCGAACGGGTCGAGGACCGGTGGCGGCGGGGATGACCTCCGGCCGCGTGCTCCCGGGCGGCGCCGCCCTGGGGCGGATGGCAGAGTGGGGGGATGGCCCCGTCGTCCTCCGCCCGTCCCGCCCCGGTCCCGCGCGCCCCCTCGCCCCGGGACACGGCCTGGCTCGAGGCGTTCGAGGAGCACCTGCGCCACGAGCGGAACCGCAGCCCCCAGACCGTGCGCGCGTACCTCGCCGATCTGCGCGCCCTCATCGACCACGTCGCCGGCACAGCCGGCACCTCGGGGACGCCCGCAGCGGACGACGACGCCCCCGCCCGCCACGCGCCCAGCGCACCGGACGTCCTCGCCGAGCTGGACATCGAGGACCTGCGCGGCTGGCTGGCGGCCATGAGCGGGGCCGGCCTCGCCCGCGCGACCCTGGCCCGCCGGGTGGCCGCCATCCGCACCTTCACGGCCTGGCTGCGCCGGGAGGGCCTGCGCTCGGACGACCCCGCCCTGCGGCTGCGCTCGCCCCGACCCGAGGGGACGCTGCCCCACGTGCTCCAGGAGCAGCAGGCGAGGCGGCTCCTCGCGGCCGCCCAGGAGCGTGTGGACGACGCCGCCGCGGGCGACGATCCCGTCGCCCACGCGCTGGCCCTGCGGGACGCCGCCCTGCTCGAGCTGCTCTACGCCACCGGCGCCCGGGTGGCCGAACTCTCCGCCCTCGACGTGGACGACCTCGAGGCCGGCCGCGGCGTCGTCCGGCTGACCGGCAAGGGCGACCGGCAGCGCACCGTCCCCTACGGCGCACCCGCGGGCCGCGCCCTCCAGGCGTGGCAGCGGCTCGGTCGCCCCCGCCTGGCCCGGCCGGACTCCGGCCCCGCCCTCTTCCTCGGCGCGCGCGGCGGCCGGCTGGGGGTGCGCCAGGCGCGCACCGTCGTCGACCGGGCGCTCGAGGGCCTGGGGGACACCGCGGCCCGCGGGCCGCACGCGCTGCGCCACACGGCCGCGACCCACCTCCTCGACGGCGGCGCCGACCTGCGCAGCGTGCAGGAGCTGCTGGGGCATGCGTCCCTGCGCACCACGCAGGTCTACACGCACGTCTCGATCGATCGCCTCCGCGAGGGCTACCGGCAGGCCCACCCACGCGCCTGACGCCTCCCCGGAGCACCCCCGGCCCGTCCCCTGCGCCGCCACGACACGCAGGGCGCCGCGCCGCCTCGTTGCCGGCCCGGCATCCCTGGTGCACAATGGCCCCAGGATCCACCGGAGCCGCGACGTGGTCGTAGGGGAAGACGCACCGCATCGCACACCCGGAGGCATCCATGACCAGCACCCATACCCGCGGCGTGGTCCACATCCTCTCCGCCCCCACCGCCCTCTGCCCCCACGTGGAGTGGGCGCTGAGCTCCGTGCTCGGCCCCGCGACCTCGGTGGAGTGGGAGGGTCAGCCGGTCGCGCCCGGCCAGCACCGCGCCGAGGTGCACTGGACGGCGCGCGCCGGCACCGGCGCGCGTCTGGCCTCCGCCCTGCGTGGCTGGCCGCACCTGCGCTTCGAGATCACGGAGGAGCCGTCCGCCGGGGTCGACGGCTCGCGCTGGTCCCACACCCCGGACCTCGGCATCTTCCACGCCACCACGGACGTCTCCGGCAACATCATGGTCTCCGAGAACCGCATCCGGTACGCCTACGAGGCCGGCGCGGGCGACCCCAGCGTGCTGATGCACGAACTCTCCCTCGCGCTCGGCGAGGCCTGGGACGATGAGCTCGAGCCGTTCCGGCTGGCCGCCGCCCACGCCAACGTGCGCTGGCTGCACCGCGCCGTCTGAGCCTTCGCCCGGCCGGCGGCGCTCCGGCTCAGACGCTGCGGAACACGGCCACCGCGTTGTGGCCGCCGAACCCGAACGAGTTCTTCACTGCCACGCGCGGCCCCTCGGGCAGGCGGGCGGGGGAGCCGGTGACCACGTTCAGCGGGATCTCCGGGTCCTGGTGGTCCAGGTTGATGGTCACGGGCGCCTGGCCGTGGTGCACGGCGAGCACCGAGAGGATCGACTCGATCGCGCCGGAGGCGCCCAACAGGTGGCCGGTCTGGGACTTCGTGGCCGAGACCTGCACCTGCTCCAGGTGATCCCCGAACACGGCCCGCATGGCCAGGTACTCCGGCGCGTCGCCCTTCGGTGTGGACGTCGCGTGGGCGTTCACGTGGCACACGTCCTCGGGGGTGATGTCGGCCGACCTCAGTGCGGCGCGCATCGCACGGGTCGCGCCCAGGCCCTCGGGCTCGGGTGCGGTGATGTGGTGGGAGTCGGAGCTGACGCCCGCGCCGGCCAGCTCGGCGTAGATGCGGGCGCCGCGGGCCTTCGCGTGCTCCTCCGACTCGATCACCATGACGCCGGCGCCCTCGCCGAGGACGAAGCCGTCGCGGTCCACGTCGTAGGGGCGGGACGCGGCCTGCGGGTCGTCGTTGCGCTTGGACAGCGCCTGCATCGCGGCGAACGCGGCCATCGGCAGCGGGTGCACGGCGGCCTCGGCGGCGCCGCAGATCACGACGTCGGCCTGGCCGGAGCGGACGAGCAGCAGCGCGGTCTCGAGCGCCTCGGTGCCGGCGGCGCACGCGGACACCACCGTGCGGGCGCCGGCACGGGCGCCGAACTCGAGGGAGAGCGCGCCGGCGGCGCCGTTGGGCATGAGCATCGGGACGGTCATGGGCAGCACGCGGCGCGGGCCGCGCTCGCGCAGGGTGTCCCAGCCGTCCAGGAGGGTCCACACGCCGCCGATGCCGGTGCCGAAGGCCACGGCGAGCCGGTCGCCGTCGACCTCCGCGCCCTCGAGGCCGGCGTCCTTCCAGGCCTCGCGCGCGGCGACGGTCGCCATCTGGGTGGCCGGGTCCTGGCGCTTCTGCTCCACCTTGGAGAGGACCTCGGAGGTGGGCACGGTCAGCTCGGCCGCGAAGGTGACGGGCAGCTCGTACTTCTCCACCCAGTCGTGCTCCATGGTGCGCGCACCGGAGACGCCCTGCAGGGCGTGGGACCAGAAGGTGGGCACGTCGCCGCCGATGGGCGTGGTGGCGCCGAGGCCGGTGATCACTGCGGTGCGGGTCATGGGTCTGCTGCCTCTGGGTCTCGAGTGGGGATCGGGCGGAGGGGTGTCGTCGGCACGACGCGCGGCGCGCGCCGGGGTGCCGGAAGTCGAGGGTGTCGGGCGCCGGGGGCGCTCACACGCCCCCGGCGCTCACCGAGGGGACGGGGCGGGCCGGGCCCGCCGCCGTCGTGGGCCGATCAGGCCTGGGCGCCGTCGATGAAGTCGACGGCGTCCTGGACGGTCTTGAGGTTCTTGACCTCCTCGTCCGGGATCTTCACGCCGAACTTGTCCTCGGCGTTGACCACGATGGTCATCATCGAGATCGAGTCGATGTCCAGATCGTCCGTGAAGGACTTCTCCGGCTGCACCTCGGCGGTGTCGAGGCCGGTCTCCTCGTTCACGATCTCGGCGAGGCCGGCGAGGATCTCTTCCTTGGAAGCCATGGGGCGTCTCCTTCGGTAGGGGTGTGGGGTGTACGTGGACAGTGAATCAGACGGCGCCGCCTCAGGGGAGACGGACCACCTGGGCGCCGTAGACCAGCCCGGCGCCGAAACCGATCTGCAGGGCCAGGCCGCCGGAGAGCTCGGGGTTCTCCTCCAGCAGACGGTGCATGGCCAGCGGGATGGACGCGGCCGACGTGTTGCCGGCGTCCGCGATGTCCCGGGCCACGACGACGGACTCCGGCAGCTTCAGCTGCTTGGCGAACTCGTCGATGATCCGCATGTTGGCCTGGTGCGGGATGAACGCGGCGAGGTCCTCGGGCTCCACGCCCGCGGCGTCGAGGGCCTCGCGGGCCACCTTCGCCATCGACCACACGGCCCAGCGGAAGACGGAGGGCCCGTCCTGGCGCAGCGTGGGCCAGAGCATCCCCTCCGCGCCGGTGATCGCCGAGGCGTCGCCCGTGGTGCGGGCGTGCTCCACGGCATCGCGCAGCTCCAGCTGCGAGTGCGTCATGGAGATCGTGGACCAGCGCTCCCCGTCCGAACCCCACACCGAGGGGGAGATGCCCGGCTCGTCCGCGGCCGACACGATCACGGCGCCCGCGCCGTCGCCCAGCAGGAAGGAGATGGAACGGTCCGTGGGATCCACGACGTCGGAGAGGCGCTCGACGCCGACCACGAGCACGTGCCGCGCGGTGCCGGAGCGCACGAGCGCGTCGGCCTGGGCCACGCCGTAGCAGTAGCCGGCGCACGCGGCGGAGACGTCGTAGGCGGGCGCCGGGGTGGCGCCGATCTCGTGCGCCACGAGGGCCGCGGCCGAGGGGGTGGCGTGCGGGAAGGTGACGGTCGAGACGATCACGGCGTCCAGGTCCGAGCCCTGCAGGCCGGCCCGCTCGAGGGCCTCCCGGGCGGCGCCCACGGCCATGACGGGCACGGTCTCCTCCGCCGTGGCGCGCTGGCGCGTGACGATGCCGGTGCGCTGGCGGATCCACTCGTCCGACGAGTCGATGGGGCCGATGAGGTCCTCGTTCGGGACCAGGTTCGCCGGGTGGTAGGCGCCCACGGCCACGATGCGGCTGGCCGCGGGGCGCTCGTGCTGCTTCAGGGTGACGGTCATGGTGCCTCTCTCTGCCGGGCGGTGCGCGGGGTTCAGGCCGAGTGCTCGGCCAGGAACGCCCGCGCGGCGTCCAGGTCCTCGGGGGTCTTCACGGCGAGCTGCGCTGTGCCCTTGAGGCCGCGCTTGGCCAGTCCGGTCAGTGTGCCACCGGGCAGCAGCTCCAGGACCCCCGTGACCTGCCGCGCGGCCATGGTCGCCATGCACAGGTCCCAGCGGACCGGGCGGGTGACCTGGTCCACGATCCGGGCGAGCACGTCCGTGCCGGACTCGACGGTCTCGCCGTCCCGGTTGGACAGCAGGGGCAGGCGCGGGTCCGAGGGGGAGAGGCCGGCGACGTGGGTCGCGAGGTCGTCCACGGCGGGGCGCATGTGCTCCGTGTGGAACGCACCGGCCACCTTGAGCGGGATCACGCGGGCGCGGGCGGGGGCGGACCCGGCGAGCGCGCCGAGGGCCTCCGCTGGGCCGGCGGCGACGATCTGGCCGGCGCCGTTGACATTGGCGGGCGTCAGGCCCGCCGCCTCGATGGCCGCGAGGACCTCGTCCTGGTCCCCGCCCACGACGGCGGCCATGCCCGTGGGCGTGGCCGCGGCGGCCCGGGCCATGCCGGTGGCGCGCACGCGCACCAGGGAGAGGGCCTCGGCGGGGGACAGCACGCCGGTGACGGCGGCCGCGGTGATCTCGCCCACGGAGTGGCCGGCCACGACGGTCGACTCCGGTGCGGCGGCATCCGCCTCGAGGGCCGCGGCGGCCACGAGGCCGGCCGCCACGATCAGCGGCTGGGCGACGGCGGTGTCCTTGATGGTCTCCTCGTCCGACTCAGTGCCGTGGCGGATCAGGTCCACGCCCGCGGCGTCGGAGAGGGATGCGAGCAGGTCGCGGGTCCCGTCCAGCTCGAGCCAGGGGGCGAGGAAGCCGGGCGTCTGGGACCCCTGTCCGGGGCACACGATGGCAAGCATTGCTCCATCGTGTCAGGATCGGCCGCCAGCCCGGGCAGATCGCGCCACGAAGCACGGCGAGTGGGTTTGGAGGGTTTCTACAAGTGGGGGGGCGCCGCCCCGGCTCAGTCCGAGCCTGTCCCGGTCGTCGGCCGCGCCCCCGCGAGCCGGCCCAGGGTGATCGCGGTCTGCAGGACGTACGCGTCGCGAGGGACCAGCGGGTCCCAGCCGGTCACCTCGGCCACCCGCTTGAGGCGGTACCGCACGGTGTTCGCGTGGACGAACAGCTCGCGGGCCGTGCCCTCGAGCGAGTGGCCCAGCGCGCCGTACGCGTCCACGGTCTCCAGCAGGGAGGTGCCGGCGTCGGCCAGGGGCGTGAACACCCCGTCCACGAGGGCCTCCCGGGCCGTGGGGTCGCCCAGCAGCGCCCGCTCGGGCAGCAGGTCCTCCGCCGGGGTGGGCCGGCTCGCCCGGGGGTGGGCGGCCGCGGCGCTGAGCCCGGCGAGGGTGTGCCGCGCCGAGACGTGCGCCGAGACCAGCGAGTCCACGACGGGTCCCACGATCACCGGTCCCGGCGCGAACCAGGGCGCGAGCGCCTCGCCCACCGCCCGCGCGTCCCGCACCGAGCCGACCACGAGGACGAGCCGTTCGGACTGCACGCCCACGAGCAGGTCGCAGTCGAGCCTCGCCGCGGCCCGCCGCAGGTCCGGGATGAACGCGGGCTTGTCCTGCCCCGGGGCGAGACCCGCCATGACCATCACGTCGTGGTCCCCACGCCAGCCCAGCGCGGTGGCCCGGTGCCGGATCTCGTCCGGGTCCTGCCCGCGCAGCACCGCGTCCAGCAGGACCGACTCGAGCCGCGAGTCCATCGCTCCGCGCATCTCCGCGGCCCGGGCGTACACGTCTGCGAGCGCGAACGCGACCTCGCGCGAGTAGTGGAGGATGTGCTCGCGGACGGGCGCCTGGTCGCGCTCGGCCAGCAGCTCCGGCACCCGCGTCTCGACGACGTCCACCATCGTCCGGATGAGCTGGAGGGCCCGCTGCAGCGAGATCGCCCGGGTGAGATCGGTGGGCGCGGGCCCGAAGACGTCCTGCAGGACGTGGCCCGTGGAGGTGGGCCGCTCGAACCACGTGAGGAAGCCCTGCAGGGCGCGCTGGGCCACGAGCCCGAGGGCGCTGCGCTCGTCCGGGGTGAGTCGGCGGTACCAGGGCAGGGTGGCGTCCAGCCGCTGCAGCACCGCCGTGTTCAGGGCCCCCAGGTGGCTCCTGAGGCGGGCCAGCCCGTCGGTGCTCACGGGGCGAGGGGCGGCGGGGCGGGGCTCGGGCATGCGCTTCATCCTAGGCGCGTGTTGTGGGGTTCCTACAGCGACGACGCCGGCCGCTCGCCTCCCTGGCGGAGGCGAGCGGCCGGCGTCGGGACGGGAGGGCGTCGGCCTCCCCGCGGCATGCGGGTCAGGCGTCGCCGCCCGCGATGCCGGTGGTGCCGGCGTTGACGTCGTCCAGGCGGTACTTCTCGTGCGCCTTCGCGGCCGTGCCCCGCTCGACCTCGCCCTCCTCCTCGATGAGCTGCAGCGCGCGGACCACCATCGAGTGAGTGTCGATGAGGAAGTACCGACGGGCGGCGGCGCGGGTGTCCGCGAAGCCGAACTCGTCGGCGCCGAGCGCCGAGAAGCGGTTCGGCACGAACGGGCGGATCTGGTTCGTCCACGAGGTGGAGTAGTCCGAGGTGGCCACGATCGGGCCCTCGGCCCCCTGCAGCGCCTGCGTCACGTAGGGCACGCGCGGGGTGGCGGACGGGTCCTTCAGGGCGTCCTTCTCCGCCGCGACGGCGTCGCGGTACAGCTCGTTGTAGGAGGTTACCGACCACACGGAGGCGTTCACGCCCCACTCCTCGGAGAGGATCCGCTGGGCGTCGAGCGCCCACGGCACGGAGACGCCGGAGCCCAGGAGCTGGACCTTCGGGCCGTCGCCCTGGCCCTCGGAGAGACGGTAAATGCCCTTGAGCAGGCCCTCCACGTCGAGGCCCTCGGGCTCCTCGATGTGGGTGATCGGCTCGTTGTACACCGTGAGGTAGTAGATGACGTTGCGGACGTCGTCCCCGCGGTCGTGGTCGCCGTACATGTCCTCCAGGCCCTGGCGCACGATGTGGGCGATCTCGTACGAGTACGCCGGGTCGTAGTGCTTCACGGCCGGGTTCGTGGACGCCAGGACGGGGGAGTGACCGTCCATGTGCTGGGTGCCCTCGCCGGCGAGGGTGGTGCGCCCGGCGGTGGCGCCGATCATGAAGCCGCGCGCGAGCTGGTCGCCTGCGGCCCAGATGTTGTCCGCGGTCCGCTGGAAGCCGAACATCGAGTAGAAGATGTACACCGGGATCATCGGCTCGCCGTGCGTGGAGTACGCCGTGCCGATCGCGTTGAACGCCGCGGTGGCGCCGTCCTCGTTGATGCCGACGTGGTAGATCTTCCCCTGCGGGGACTCCTTGTAGGACAGGAACAGGTCCCGGTCCACGGACAGGTAGTTCTGGCCCTTGGGGTTGTAGATCTTCGCGGTCGGGAAGAACGAGTCCATGCCGAAGGTGCGGGCCTCGTCCGGGATGATCGGCACGAAGCGCGGTCCCATGTTCTTGTCCCGCATCAGGTCCTTGAGCAGGCGCACGAACGCCATGGTCGTGGCGGCCTGCTGCTTGCCCGATCCCTTGCGGGCCTGCTTGTACGCGGACTCCGGGGGCAGCGGGATCGCGTGGTAGTCGCTGCGCCGCTCCGGCACGAAGCCGCCCAGCTCCTTGCGCCGCTCCATCATGTACGTGATCTCCGGGGCGTCGGCGCCCGGGTGGTAGTACGGGATGTTGTACGGGTCCTTCTCGATCTGCTCGTCCGAGATCGGGATGCGGTGGCGGTCCCGGAACACCTTGAGGTCGTCCACCGTCAGCTTCTTCATCTGGTGCGTGGCGTTGCGACCCTCGAAGGACTTGCCCAGGCCGTAGCCCTTGATGGTGTGGGCCAGGATCACGGTGGGCTGGCCCTTGTGCTCCATGGCGGCCTTGTAGGCGGCGTACACCTTCTTGTAGTCGTGGCCGCCACGCTTGAGGCCCCAGATCTCGTCGTCGGTCATGTCCGCCACCATCTCCTTGGTGACGGAGGACCGGCCGAAGAAGTGGTCGCGCACGAAGCCGCCGGACTCGGCCTTGTAGGTCTGGTAGTCGCCGTCGAGCGTCTCGTTCATGATGCGCACGAGCTCGCCCTCGTCGTCGGCCTCGAGCAGCGGATCCCACTCGCGGCCCCACAGGACCTTGATGACGTTCCAGCCGGCGCCCCGGAAGTAGGACTCCAGCTCCTGGACGATCTTGCCGTTGCCGCGCACCGGCCCGTCGAGACGCTGCAGGTTGCAGTTGATGACGAAGGTGAGGTTGTCGAGCTTGTCGTTGGCCGCGATGTGCAGCTGGCCGCGCGACTCCGGTTCGTCCATCTCGCCGTCGCCGAGGAAGGCCCACACGTGCTGGTCGGAGGTGTCCTTGATGCCGTTGTTGTGCAGGTACCGGTTGGTCTGCGCCTGGAAGATGGCGTTCATCGGCCCCAGGCCCATGGACACGGTGGGGTACTGCCAGAAGTGCGGCATCATCCGCGGGTGCGGGTAGGAGGGCAGGCCGTGGCCCTGGCGGGACTTCTCCTGGCGGAAGCCGTCGAGGTCCTCCTCGGTCAGGCGGCCCTCGAGGAACGCGCGGGCGTAGTTGCCCGGCGAGGAGTGGCCCTGGAAGAAGATGTGGTCGCCGCCGCCCGGGTGGTCCTGGCCGCGGAAGAAGTGGTTCAGGCCCACCTCGTAGAGGGTCGCCTGGCCTGCGTAGGAGGAGATGTGACCGCCGACGCCGACGCCGTCGCGCTGGGCGCGCTGCACGAGGGCCATGGCGTTCCACCGCAGGTAGTTGCGGTAGCGGCGCTCGAGCTCCTCGTCGCCCGGGTACTCCGGCTCCTGGTCCGCCGGGATCGTGTTCACGTAGTCCGTGGTGGTCACGTAGGGCAGGGCGACGGACTGGGCGCTCGCGCGCTGCATGAGGGAGCGCATGATGTACTGCGCCCGCTCCGTGCCGCGCTCCTCGATGAGTCCGTCGAGGGACTCGATCCACTCCGACGTCTCCTGGGGATCCTTGTCCGGGAGCTGGTCGGTCAGACCGCTGCGGATCTGCGAGCTCTCTTCGGCTGCGCTCACGGTGCCTCCTGGTTCTCGTGCGGAGGGGTGCTCCGCGGTGGGCTGCGGGCAGACGATCCGGTCCGGGCCCGCGACGCCGAGCCGGGCGCGTCGCCCGGAGAGTGCGTCTGTTCCTCCCCAGAGTAGACCGGAGCCGCCGCGTCCGCCCGGCCGGAGGCCCCGGAACGGCGGCGTCCACGGCGTATGGTGGTCATCATCACCCGCTCGACGGCGCGGGCCGCAGTGCCCGCCACCATCAAGGAGGACCGGACACTATGCAGGCTGGGTCGACGCCGACCTCGACGGACAGCGCCCTGCTGGCGGAGCTCGCCCTCTCGAGGGGCGACCTGGTGCAGGAGTGGGGGTACGACGACGACGTCGACGTCACCTTCCGCGACGCGCTCGAGGACGCGCTCGGCGAGGAGCTGCTGACCGAGGACGACCAGGAGCCGGCGGACGCGGTCCTCTTCTGGTGGCGCGCGGACGACGGCGACGTCATGGATCTCGCGGACGCCCTCGTGGACGCCCAGCGCTCCCTCGATGCCGGCCCCGTCTGGATCATGACCCCCCGCAAGGGGCGCCCCGGCCACGTCAGCCCGGCGGACGTCGCCGAGGCCGCCTCCACCGCGGGCCTGCACGCCACCACCGGGGCCGGTGCCTCCGAGGACTGGGCCGCTCAGAAGCTCGTCCAGAAGCGCGGTGGCTGAGCCCCCGTCCGGCGGGACGCGGGGCGCCGACGTCGTCCCCGCGCTGCGCGACGACCACGGCCAGACGTGGCCGTGGCCGCCGACGCGCGGGCCCCAGGACGCCGCCGGGCCGCGGGGCACGTGGCTCGTCTTCCTGCCCGGGGCGTTCACGCCGGTGTGCACGGACGAGCTCGGCTGGATCGGGGCGCTCGCCGAGGACGTGGCGGTCGACGATGTGGCTGTCCGCGTGGTCTCGTGTGATGCCGCCCCCGTGCTGCGCCGCGTCCGCGAGGAGCTGGCACTGCCGGAGCCGCTCACCCTGCTCTCCGATTTCTGGCCCCACGGCGCGGCCTGCCGTGCCCTCGACGTCTTCGACGTGGAGACCGGGCGGCCCCGCCGCGTCTCCGTGCTGCTCGACGCGGACGGGGTCGAGGCCGCGCGCGTGGTCGCCGCCCCGGGACAGGCACGCACCCGGAGCGAGCACGAGGCGGCGACGCGCGACCTGCTCGCTCACCGGTAGCCTGGACGGACACCGGCACCTGTAGCTCAGTCGGTCAGAGCATCTCGTTTACACCGAGAGGGTCGGGGGTTCGAGTCCCTCCGGGTGCACCGATCGCGGGGCCATGACACGGCGTGACGCCGCGGCTCCGTCATGCCGACCGCCCGTCAGGCGCCTATGAGAGCATGCTCACCATCATGGGCTCCTCGTCAGCGTCCTCGCGCGCCTCCGCTCCGCCCTCGCGGTGGGCCGAGGTGCGCTCCGGCGTCGCCGTGACGCTGGGCGCCGGCCTCGGCCTGTTCCCCCTGGGCGTGGCCTTCGGGATGCTCGTGGTCCAGGCCGGGCTGCCCGCGTGGGTCGCACCCCTGTTCTCCGTGGTCGTGTTCGCCGGGTCCGTCGAGCTGCTGCTCGTCCCGCTGGTGGTGGCGGGCACGCCGCTGCTCACGATCGCCGTGACGGTGTTCCTCGTGAACTTCCGCCACGTGTTCTATGCGTTCAGCTTCCCGCTGCGCGTGGTCCGGGGGCGCCTCGCGCGGATCTACTCGATGGGTGCCCTGATCGACGAGGCCTACGCCATCGCCGCCGCCCGGCCCCGCGGCTGGACCGGCCCCCGACTGGTGGCCATGCAGGTCGCTTTGCAGGCGTACTGGGTGCTCGGGGGCCTCGCCGGGGTGGCCGTGGCCTGGCTGCTGCCCGGGCCGGTGGAGGGCCTGGAGTTCGCGCTCGTCGCCCTCTTCATCGTGCTCGCCATGGACGCCGCCCGCACACGCGCCCAGCTGCCCCTCGTGCTGGCGGCCGCGGTCGCCGTCGGGGTGGCCCTGCTGATGGCACCGGCACAGGTGCTCGTCGTCGCCTTCGCCCTCTACGCCGCGGTGCTGATCGCGTTCCACGTGCTCGCCGCGCGCGGGACCGCCCTGCCGCTGCCTGAGCCCGTGCCCGTCACCGGGCCGGTGCCCGTCGTCGCCGCGGCGGGGGAGCGGGCCGTCACGGATGCCGAGCCCGGCGTCGAGGAGGACCCCCGATGACCGGCGCCGCGTACCTGGTGGCCGCGGCCGTCGTCGCGGGCCTCGTGACCTTCTGCCTGCGCGCGTTGCCGTTCGCACTGCTGCAGCCGCTGCGGGAGTCCGTGCTCGCCGCGCGGCTGGCGGTGTGGATGCCTGCCGGCGTGCTGACCATCCTGGCCCTCGTGATGCTGCTCGACGCCGCGGCGCTGGCCCCTGGAGAGCCCGTGGACGGGACGCGGGTGGCCCACGCGCTGATCGCGGCGGCGGTGACAGTCGTCGTGCATCTGCTGGCCGGGCGGCGGACCCTGGTCTCGATCGCCGCCGGCACGCTGGCGTACGTGCTGTTGGTCAACCTGGCCTGACCGGCGGCGGGGCGGGCTCGCCCAGGCGTTCGGCCCATGCGCGGGTCGCCGCGGCGAGGCGCCGGCCGTAGGCGGTGACCCCGTCTGACAGCGTCCCGGCGTTGTAGAGCGTCCCCGCCCGGGCGATCCCCTCCGCGGAGAGGTCGCCGCGCAGGTGACCGCGCAGGATCTCCAGCCCCAAGGCCAGGTTGTCCTCCGGCTCCCACAGGTGGAGGCCGTGCTCCGCCGCCTGCGCGAAGTACGGCGGCCACGTGATCTGCGCGGGCCCCACGCCGTTGGACTTCTCACCCTGCGCCACCCGGGCCACGAGCTCCTCGTAGCGCTCCCGGGTTACGGGGACGTCCGTCCCGCGCGGGGCGCTGTGCACGCCGCCGGCGTCGTGCCCGAAGACGTTCCGGCCGCCGGACTCGAGCTCGGCCAGGGCCGCCGCCACCGCGAGCGGAACGTCCGCCCGGCGTGCGGCGGCCACGATCGCCGCGGCGTTGTCGAGGTGTCGGCCGAGCGTCGCCGTCGGGTCGGAGGAGCGGTCGCGGGCGGAGCGGCGGGTGAGGAGGTCGCGGAGCAGGCCCATCGGCCCACCCTCCCGCATCCCGGGTTGAGTTGTCGCGGGTGACGGGCCCGCGCACCCGCGACAACTCAACCCGGGATGCGGGGCAGGGGCCGGGCGGCGGCGCGTCGTCGGCGTCCGGGGCGCACTAGGGTGGAGCGCATGTCCGCGACCCCCCTCGGCTTCTGGAAGCTGCCCGCACGTCCCGACGGCGCCGCCCGTCACCTCGCCGTCATCACCGGGGGCGAGGCGCAGCAGACCATGCTCTTCCTCCAGGACGGGCAATGGTCCATCCTCGCCCTCTTCCAGGACGAGCTGGCCGGCAAGGCCGCCGCCCGCACCCTGGACGCGCTCCTGCAGTCCGTCACCTGTCTGCGCATGGGCGGCCGTGACGTCCTCGACGGTGCCGACACCCCGCGGCCCGGTATCGAGTGGGCCGGCTACGACCGCGAGTTCGAGGAGGCCGACGTGGCCGAGCAGCGCGACGTCGAGCCGCGCGGCCGGATCTGGATCCTCCCCGCCACGGACGGCGCCTCCGTCGGCCTCAAGCTTCCCGGGCACCGCCGGTACGACGACGCCGTCGCCCAGTTCGCCGACGTCGACGCGGCGCGTGCCGCCGTCGCGGCGATCGACGAGCTCCTGGGCGTCGGCCCGCGCGGCTGAGCCGGCCGGCGTTCGTCGGCCCGGGGTCGTGACCGTTCGCCTCCCAGGGTTCACCTGCTGTTCACCCGGCTGCGCTGCCGGGCCCGGCTTCCTCGTCCGCCGCCCACCCATAATGGTGTGAAGAGCACAGGCCGCGGCCCGCCTCCGTCGTACCGAGGAGGGGACGGGCGGGCACGGTGACGCACCCAGTGAAGGAGACGGTCCATGGAGCTGCTGCAGCCCGACGCCCCCCGCGAGAACCTGCGCGAGTTCATCGACAAGCTGCGCGACGGCGGCTACACCGTCTCGGACGGCCACACCAACGATCCCGACCTGATCGATCCGCAGGGCCGTGCCGTGGAGACGTGGAAAGAGGACTACCCGTACGAGACGCGCATGACGCGCGAGGAGTACGAGCTGGAGAAGTACCGCCTGCAGATCGAACTGCTCAAGCTGCAGTACTGGGGCGAGGACACCGGCCAGCGCCACATCATCGTCTTCGAGGGCCGCGACGCCGCCGGCAAGGGCGGCACCATCAAGCGCTTCACCGAGCACATGAACCCCCGCACCGCCCGCGTCGTGGCCCTCAACAAGCCCTCGGACCGCGAGCTCGGCCAGTGGTACTTCCAGCGCTACATCCAGCACTTCCCCACGGCGGGCGAGATCGTGCTGTTCGACCGCTCGTGGTACAACCGCGCCGGCGTCGAGCGCGTGATGGGCTTCGCCACGGACGAGCAGTACCGCCGCTTCATGAACCAGGTGCCGCTGTTCGAGAAGATGCTCGTGGACGACGGCATCCACCTCACCAAGTTCTGGTTCTCCGTGACACAGACCGAGCAGCGCACGCGCTTCGCGATCCGCCAGATCGACCCGGTCCGCCAGTGGAAGCTCTCGCCCATGGACCTCGAGTCCCTGGACCGCTGGGAGGCGTACACGGAGGCCAAGGAGGCCATGTTCCTCCACACGGACACGGACCACGCCCCGTGGATCTCCATCCGCTCCAACGACAAGAAGCGGGCCCGCCTCAACGCGATGCGCTACTTCCTGTCCCAGTTCGAGTACGAGGGCAAGGACCACGAGGTCGTCGGCACCCCGGACCCGCTGATCGTGCGCCGCGGCCGCGACGCCGTGGGGGACTGACCGCGGTCGACGTAGGCTGGGGGCGGGTCCGTGTCCGGCACGGCCCGTCCCACCGTCCGAGCCACAGGAGGCCCCCGCGATGACCGAGCAGACCACCACCGTCCCCGTCGGCGCCGCCGACATCGGCGTCACGGGCCTGGCGGTGATGGGCGCGAACCTCGCGCGCAACTTCGCCCGCCACGGCTACACGGTGGCCCTGCACAACCGCAGCCGGGCCCGCACGGACCAGCTCGTGGCCGAGCACGGTGACGAGGGCGCGTTCGTGGCGACGGAGACGCTCGCCGAGCTCGTGCAGTCCCTCGCCGTGCCGCGCCGGGTGCTCATCATGGTCAAGGCGGGCGCCCCCGTGGACGCCGTCATCGACCAACTCGTCCCCCTGCTGGACGAGGGCGACATCGTCATCGACGCCGGCAACTCCCATTTCGAGGACACCCGCCGCCGCGAGGCGGCCCTCGCCGAGAAGGGCCTGCACTTCGTGGGCGTCGGTGTCTCCGGCGGCGAGGAGGGTGCCCTGCACGGTCCGGCGATCATGCCCGGCGGTCCGGAGAAGTCCTACGAGGCCCTCGGCCCGATGCTCGAGAAGATCGCCGCGCAGTTTGAGGGGGAGCCGTGCTGCGCCTGGGTCGGCACGGACGGCGCCGGCCACTACGTGAAGATGGTCCACAACGGCATCGAGTACGCGGACATGCAGGTCATCGGCGAGGCCTACGACCTGCTGCGCCGTGTGGGCGGCCTCGAGCCCGCCGAGCAGGCCGAGGTGTTCACGGCGTGGAACCAGACCGACCTGGCCTCCTACCTCATCGAGATCACGGCCGAGGTGCTCGCGCAGGTGGACGCGGCCACGGGCCGCCCGCTCGTGGACGTGATCGTGGACGAGGCCGGGCAGAAGGGCACCGGCCGCTGGACCGCGATCTCGGGTCTCGACGTCGGCTCCCCGGTGGCCGCGATCGCCGAGTCCGTCTTCGCCCGCTCGCTGTCCTCTCAGCGCGCGGTGCGCGAGGTCGCCCGTGAGACCCTCGCGGCCGGCGTCGACGAGGAGGCGCAGCGCGCCCCGCAGGACACGGACGCGTTCGTGGAGGACGTGCGCCAGGCGCTGTTCGCCTCCAAGCTCGTGGCCTACGCGCAGGGCATGGACATGCTCGCGGCCGCCGCCGAGGAGTACGGCTGGTCGCTGGACCTGGGCACCATCGCCTCGCTGTGGCGGGACGGCTGCATCATCCGCGCCGACCTGCTCGACGTGATCATGCAGGCCTTCGGCGGCCGCGACACCTCCCGCCATCCGGCGCCGGGCACCCGCGCCCCCGGCCAGCCGCTCAACCTGCTCTTCGCCCCCGAGTTCGCCCAGGCGATCGCCGAGGCCCTGCCGGCCTGGCGCCGCGTCGTCGGCACCGCCGTCGCCGCGGGCGTGCCGGTCCCGGTGTTCTCCTCGGCCCTGGCGTACTACGACGGCCTGCGGGCCGACCGCTTGCCGGCCGCCCTCGTGCAGGGCCAGCGCGACTACTTCGGCGCCCACACCTACCTGCGCGTGGACCGCGAGGGCTCGTTCCACACGCTGTGGTCCGGCGACCGCACCGAGGTCGACGGCGAGGGCGTGCTCGTGGTCATGCCGCAGCCGACCGAGGGCGACCCCACGCAGGACTGACCCGGCGTGGACCCGGCCCTCAGATCCAGAGGGCCGGGTCCACGTACTCCGCGGGGTCCACGAGCGGCTTGCCCTCGGACGGGCCCTTGCGCGGTCGGACGGTGGCCGGCACGCCGGTGGCGATCGCGTCGGCGGGGGTGTCCTTCACGACGACGGCGTTGGCGCCCACCGCCGTTCCCTCCCCGATCTCGACGGGTCCGAGGATCTTGGCGCCGGCCCCCACCACGACGCCGTCGCGCAGCGTGGGGTGCCGCTTCACCTTGGCCAGGGAGCGGCCGCCGAGGGTGACCCCGTGGTACAGCATCACGTCGTCGCCGATCTCCGCGGTCTCGCCGATCACGACACCCATGCCGTGGTCGATGAAGAACCGACGACCGATCGACGCGCCGGGGTGGATCTCGATGCCCGTGGCCGCCCGCGTGACCTGCGAGAGCACGCGGGCGGGCATCTTCAGCCGGTCATGCCGCCACATCCGGTGCGCGACGCGGTGCGCCCACACGGCGTGCAGACCCGAGTAGACGAGGGCCACCTCGAGGTCACCGCGCGCCGCTGGGTCATGGCTGCGGACGGTCGCGATGTCTTCCTTGATGCGGGAGAACAGTCCCACGGGCGGCCCCTTCGGGTCGGTGCGGTCGGTGAGCGGGCGGCGGTCAGCCGCGGATGTCCTCGAAGAGGGCGGTGGAGATGTAGCGCTCGCCGAAGTCACACACGATGGCGACGATCAGCTTGCCCTCGGACTCGGGCTTGGCGGCCTCCTTGAGGGCGGCCGAGATGATCGCGCCGGTGGAGATGCCGCCCAGGATGCCCTCCTCGGTCCCGAGCCGACGGGCGGTCTCGATGGACTCCTCGAAGGTGGCCGGGTAGACCTCGTCGTAGAGGTCGGTGTCCAGGATCTCCGGCACGAAGTTCGCGCCGATGCCCTGGATCTTGTGCGGGCCGGCCTGGCCGCCGGAGAGGATGGGGGAGTCGGCCGGCTCGACGGCGATGAGCTTCACGTCCGGCTTCTGCTCGCGCAGGTACCGGCCCGCGCCCGTGATGGTGCCGCCGGTGCCGACGCCGGCGATGAACACGTCCACGGCACCCTCGGACGCGTCCCAGATCTCCGGGCCGGTGCCCGTGTAGTGGGCCTGGATGTTGGCCTGGTTCGCGAACTGCTGGGCCCAGATGGAGTTCGGGGTGCTGCGGACGATCTCCTGGGCGCGCTCGAGGGCCCCGCGCATGCCGTCTGCACCGGGGGTCAGCACGATCTCGGCGCCGAACGCCTTGAGCATCACGCGGCGTTCGGTGGACATGGTCTCGGGCATGGTCAGGATCACGCGGTAGCCGCGCGCCGCGCCGACCATGGCCAGGGCGATGCCGGTGTTGCCCGAGGTGCCCTCCACGATGGTGCCGCCGGGGGTCAGCTCGCCGGCCGCCTCCGCGGCGTCGACGATGGCGGTGCCGATGCGGTCCTTCACCGAGTTGGCCGGGTTGTAGAACTCGACCTTCACGGCGACGTCGCCGGGCAGGTCCTTCGCGAGGCGGTTCAGCCGGACCAGGGGCGTGCCGCCGACCGCCTGGGTGATGTCGTCAAGGATGCGGGCCATGGTGGTACCTCCGGGGGGTGGTGGTGCGCCTCGGGGCGCGGGCGATCTAGTGGGTGTTCCTGCGTCAGGCTATCGAGCCGCGGCGCCGCTCAGGCGTCCACGAGCCACGCGGAGTAGTTCCGGCGCACCTTCGCGAGCTTCGGATCGATGACCACACGGCAGTATCCATTGGAACGGCGCCGCGCATAGAAGTCCTGGTGGATGTCCTCGGCCGGGTGCCACGCGGACGCCGGCTCGACGCGTGTGACGATGGGGCTGTCATAGTTCGCCTGCGCCCGGGCGATCTCGTCCGCGAAGAACCGGGCCTCGGCCTCGTCGTGGGCGAAGACGGCCGAGCGGTACTGGGTGCCGACGTCGGCCCCCTGGCGGTTCAACGACGTGGGGTCGTGGCCGGTGAAGAACAGGTCCATGATCACCTCGGGCGGCACGACGGCGGCGTCGAAGCGCACACGGACCGCTTCGGCGTGGCCGGTGGTCCCGGTGCACACGGACTCGTAGCTCGGGGCGGGGTCGTCGCCTCCGGTGTAGCCGGACTCGACGGCGAGCACGCCCCGCACGCGACGGTAGACGGCGTCGAGGCACCAGAAGCAGCCGCCGGCGAGCGTCAGCTCGCGGACGTCGGCGGGCGCGCCGGAGGCGCCGAGGGGCTCGGTACGGGGGGAGTCGGTCATGGCAGGCACAGCAACGCTGCCCGCGCTTTTCATTCCCGACGAGGCCGCCCCGTGCCGTCACCCAGGGCCGCCGGGTCGTGCGTGCCCGGGCCAGGTGGGCCATCATGGCCGGTATGACCGTGTCCCGTCCCGCCGTCCCCGCCTCGCCGGAGCACGCCCTGGCCCCACCGACGCTCGGGCACGTCCTCGAGGTCGTCCAGGGGCTGTGGCCGCGGGAGCTGGCGGAGCCGTGGGACGCCGTCGGGCCGGTGGCCGGGCGCCCGGAGGCGCCGGTGCGGACCGTCCTGTGGGCGCTGGACCCCGTGCAGGCCGTGGCCGACGAGGCCGTCGCCCGTGGGGCCGACCTCGTGGTCACCCACCACCCGCTCCTGCTGCGCGGGACCTCGTCCGTCGCCGCCGTCGGGCATGCCGCCGCCGCCAAGGGACGCCTGCTGCACACCCTGATCGAGCACCGCATCGCCCTGCTCGCCGCGCACACCAACGCCGACGCCGTCGTGGGCGGCGTCTCGGACGTGTTGGCCCGTGCCGTCGGCGTCACCGGAGCGCTCTCGCCCCTGACGACCTCCGCCGCCGGCACCGGGGCCGAAGGCATCGGCCGGGTGGGCGACCTGCCCGAGGAGACCGACCTGGCCGCCTTCGCCCGGGCCGTGCATGCGGCGCTGCCCGCCACGGCCGGCGGCGTGCGCGTGGCGGGCGACCCCGCCCAGCGCATCCGCCGCGTCGCCGTGTGCGGCGGCGCCGGAGACAGCCTCTTCGACGCGGTCCGCGCGTCCGGCGCGGACGTCTACGTGACCGCCGATCTGCGCCACCACCCGGCCTCGGAGGCCCGGGAGACGGCCGCGCCGGGGGATGGACGTCCCGCGCTCGTGGACGTCTCGCACTGGGCGAGCGAGTCCCTATGGCTCGAGCACGGCGCCCGCGCCCTGGAGGCCGCCCTGGCGGAGCGGGGACTGGGCGTCACCACCCTGTTCTCAGATCACCGCAGCGACCCCTGGGACTTCCTGGTCGGGGGAGAGCGGGCCGACGAGGGGAGTCACGCATGAGTGAGGTCACCGCACCGCCGGCCGTCCAGGCCCGGCTGCTGGAGCTCCAGGAGCTCGACACGGCCCTGGACCAGGCCCGCGCCGCCGTCCGTCGGCTCAAGGCGGACCCGGAGCACGCCCGGCTGCGCGCCCGCGCGCAGGAGTTCGAGGAGGCGCTGCCCGGTCTGCAGGACGCCGCCCGCACCGCCGACCGGGCGGGAGCCGAGGCCACCGAGAAGGCCGCCGCCACCCGCGCCCGTCGGGACCGGACCCGGGAGCGGCTTTAAACGGCCCAGGGCGGGCCCAAGGAGCTGCAGGCCATGCAGCACGAGGACGACACGCTCACCGCACTGCTCGACGACCACGAGGCCGCGGCCCTCGAGGCCATGGAGGCCGCCGACGCCGCCGAGTCCCGGCTCGCGAAGGGCCACGCCGCCCTGGAGCGGGCGCGGGCCGAGGTCGAGGCCCGCGCGGCGGAGGTGCGCCGCGAGGGGCAGGCCGTGACCCAGCGTGGCCGGGACCTCACCCAGCGCCGGGCGGCGTTGGCCGCGGAGTTCCCCGCGTCGTTGCTGGCCCTGTACGAGCAGGCGCGGGAGCGCAACGGCGGCATCGGCGCGGCCCGGCTCGTCGGGAACCGGTCCGCGGCCGCGGGCACGGAGCTGTCGCCCGCGGAGGTCGCGCGCATCCGGGCCCTCCCGCCGGCCGCCGTCGCCCGCTGCCCCGAGTCCGGCGCCATCCTCATCCGGGACTGACCCCGGGCCCCGCCCCCGGCGCGATCAGTAGAGTGGGGGGGCCGCGTCGGACGGCGCGACCACGGACACGAGGAGGCGCACGGTGAGCGGACGAGTCCTGCAGGTGGAGGCCGACGGCGGGTCGCGGGGCAACCCCGGCGTCGCCGGCTACGGCGCCCTGGTGCGCGACCCGGCCACAGGCGAGATCCTCCGGACCGACGCCGCCCCGCTGGGGAAGGCGTCCAACAACGTGGCCGAGTACTCCGGGCTCGTGGCCGGGCTGCGGATGGCCCGGGACCTCGACCCGGAGGCCCGGGTGCACGTGCTGATGGACTCCAAGCTCGTGGTGGAGCAGATGTCCGGGCGGTGGAAGATCAAGCACGACGACATGCGGCGCCTCGCGGCCGAGGCCCGGTCCGTGCTGCCCCCCGAGCGCGTCAGCTACGAGTGGATCCCGCGCAACCGGAACAAGGACGCCGACCGCCTCTCCAACGAGGCCATGGACGCCGGCGCGCGGGGCGGGCAGTGGGACGCCGGCGCCTCAGAGGTGCCCGTTGCGGCTCCCGCGAAGGCGTCCACGACCTCCGCGTCGGCGGTGGCCGAGTCCGGCCTCGAGGCCGACGCGGACGTCCGGGCCGTGGAGGCGGACGGGCCCGACGCCGTCGCCTCGCCGGAGGATGCGACCCCGGCGCCCGCGCCCACGGGCCGGCTGCACCACGTGGAGATCTGGGTCGCCGACCTCGCGGCGGCCGAGGCGAGCCTCGGCTGGCTGTTCGGCGAGCTCGGCTACGTGCCGGGCGAGGGGTGGGCTGAGGGCCGGACGTACCAGGGGGCGGGGGAGTACCTCGTGCTCGAGGCCGGGCCCGACGTCGCCGCGGGCGCCCACGAGCGCACCCGCCCGGGACTGAACCACCTGGCCTTCCGGGCCGGATCACGCTCCCGCGTGGACGAGCTCACCGCCGCCGCGCGCGGCCGGGGGTTCCGCCTGCTCTTCGAGGACCGCCACCCGCACGCCGGGGGAGCGGACCACTACGCCGCCTACCTCGAGACCGCGGACGGCTTCGAGGTGGAGCTGGTGGCCGTCGAGGACTGAGGCCGCGTCCGGGCGGACCGCGCCTCGTCCGGGATCATCCCTCGGGCAGGATCACCCGCAGCGCGCCGGGCTTGCCGCCGGACGGCCGGGCCAGCTCGACCTCCCAGCCGGGGCCGTCCCCGGCCCGCGCGACCACGTCCGCCACGCGGTCCAGCGTCGAGGTCTCCCGCGCCCCCGCCTCCAGGAGCGCGCGGGCCACGAGGCCGCGGGTGTGCTTGGCGAAGTGCGAGACGACGGTCCGCTCGCCGTCGCGCAGCTGGAACACGTCGACCGCGAGGGTCCGCTCCGCCGGTGCCCGCCACTGGGCCGCGTAGCCTCCGGAGCGGCAGTCGACGACGGGCCCGCCGTCCCGTGCGGCGAGCGCGTCGAGGGCGGGGGTCAGGACGGGGCGCCAGTGCGCGGCCAGCCCGGGCAGCCCGGGCAGCTTCGCGCTGACGGGCAGCCGGAAGGCGGGGATCCGGTCCGCCAGCGCGGTGGCGCCGAACAGCGCGGAGAAGACCAGCACGGACAAGCGGGCGCGGCGCTTCGCCGCCGCCGACAGCGAGGCGTGGTCGAGCGCGTCGAAGAGCACGCCCGTGAACACCCGGTGACCGGGCGCGGCGGGGGCGACGGCCAGGCGCGTGTTCGCCTCGACCTCGCCGGCGAGCGACGCTCCGACGCCGAGGGTCGTCAGGGCATCCGGGGCGGCCGAGACCGCGGCGAGCCGCGTGAGCAGGTCCGCGCGGGCGCCCGTCACCGCGGCGTCGTCGGCCAGGGCGAGGGAGTCGAGGTCGAGCGGGGCCCCGGAGCGGGGTGCGGTCTTGCCCTCGGAGGGCGGCAGCAGGATCAGCACCGGGCCAGCCTAGCCAGGCGCCCCCGGACCGACGCGCGGACGGGCCGGGCCGACGTCGTCGTCCGGACCTGGCACAGTGGTGGGGTCCGCACAGCCGCCCCGCATCCCAGGAGTCGCCCGATGACCGCCATGAACGTGTTCGGCGTGGTGTACCCGTTCGTCCTGCTCGTGATCGCGGCCGCCGTGTGGCTCGGGGTCCGCTCCAGCGGGCGGGAGCGCACGCACGCCTCCGCTCTGGAGCACCGCCTGCGGGAGCGCACCTTCACGGGGCAGGACCGCGTGACGCTCGAATGGCCCCGGGACCGGCGACACCCGAGCCTGGCGAAGGTCGTCTCGATCGGCGAGTCGTACGGGTACCGGCTGCTGGACAAGCGGGAGCGCGAGCACGTGGTGGAGCTCGAGTTCGAGCGGATCCTCGACGACGAGGGGTTCTGACCCCAGCCGGGGGCCGTGAGGCGGGACGGACCGGCTGTAAGCCGGGTTCTGTGCCTCGCGCGCGTTGCCCCGCGCGAGGTGACGGCCATCCATCTGGGCCCGCCATCGCTGACGGGCTCGAGCGGCCAACCCGGACGCTGGGGCGAGCAGCCCTCGTGACGCGTCCTGTTCGGCCTTGCACCGGATGGGGTTTACCGAGCCGGCCCCGTCACCGGGGCCGCTGGTGGTCTCTTACACCACCCTTTCACCCTTACCGCCGCGCACACGGCGCGGAGGCGGTCTTCTCTCTGTGGCACTGGCCCGCGGGTCGCCCCGGGTGGATGTTGTCCACCATCCTGCTCTGCGGTGCCCGGACTTTCCTCGCACCCCCGCAGGGGCACGCGGCCGTCCGCCGATCCGTCCCGACCGACCAGTCTACGCCCCGCCGAGGCCGCGGGGCCGCTGCGGACGCGTCCTCGCCTAGAATGGAGGCGCCCGCCGACAACGAGGTCGGGGGATGGGGCCTGCCCAGGACGGCCCCGCCAGGTTTCAAGGAAGGACTCCCGTGGCAGACACCGCCTCGACCCAGACCCCCGAGTGGAACACGCAGCAGAAGCTCGCGGAGAAGATGGTCCCCCTGCTGGGCACCCTGTACCGCGAGCACAACGTGGTCACCTCGATCTACGGGCGCTCCCTCGTGAACCGCGGCGTGATCGACATCATCAAGGCCCACCGCTACGCCCGCCGCGTGCAGCAGGCTCCGCTGAGCGTCGAGTCCACCTACCCGCTGGTCGAGGCCATGGCTGCGATGGACCTGGGCGCCGCCACCATCGACCTGGCCGAGCTGGCCGCCAAGCAGAAGGCCTCGGGCCAGGACGTCCAGGCCTTCCTGGACGCCGAGCTCGCCGAGGTCAAGGGCAAGGCCGGTGAGGGCCTGGGCGAGACCCAGGACGTCGTGCTCTACGGCTTCGGTCGCATCGGCCGCCTGCTGGCCCGCATCCTCCTCGACCACGCCGGCGGTGGCTCCAAGCTGCGCCTGCGTGCCGTCGTCGTGCGCAAGAACTCGGAGGACGACCTGATCAAGCGCGCCTCCCTGCTGCGCCGCGACTCGATCCACGGCCCGTTCGACGGGACGATCGTGGTGGACGAGGACCGCGACGTGATCACCGCCAACGGCACTGAGATCCAGGTCATCTACTCGAACGACCCGACCACGGTGGACTACACCTCCTACGGCATCAAGGACGCGCTGGTCGTCGACAACACCGGACGCTGGCGCGACGACGAGGGTCTGTCCCAGCACCTGCAGGCCAAGGGCGCCGCGAAGGTCCTGCTGACCGCCCCGGGCAAGGGCGAGATGAAGAACATCGTGTACGGCGTGAACTCGGACGACATCACGCCCCAGGACACCATCATCTCGGCGGCCTCCTGCACCACCAACGGGATCACCCCGGTGCTCAAGGTCATCCAGGACGACTACGGCATCGACCACGGCCACGTGGAGACCGTGCACGCCTACACCAATGACCAGAACCTCGTGGACAACTTCCACAAGGGCGCCCGTCGTGGCCGTGCCGCCGGCATGAACATGGTGCTCACCGAGACCGGTGCCGCCAAGGCCGTGGCCAAGGCCCTGCCCGAGCTCAAGGGCAAGCTCTCCGGCAACGCCATCCGCGTCCCCACCCCGGACGTGTCCATGGCCATCCTGAATCTCGAGCTGACCAAGCCCACCTCGGTGGAGGAGCTGAACGCCCGCCTGAAGCAGGAGTCCCTCACCGGCCCCCTGCGCGGCCAGGTCGGCTACGTGGACTCCCCGGAGGTCGTGTCCACCGACTTCGTCGGCTCGGACCGCGCCGGCGTCGTGGACGGCCTGGCGACCCTCGTGAACAACGACGGCAAGAACGCGATCCTCTACGTCTGGTACGACAACGAGTACGGCTACTCGCACCAGGTGATCCGCGTGGTGGAGAAGATGGCGGGCCAGCAGGTCCCCGCCTTCCCGCAGGCCTGACCCGCCGATGACCGATGGCCCGTCCCCGCGGAGGGGACGGGCCGTCGTCGTGTGCCGACCGGGTCGGACGTGGAGCCGAGGCTCAGGCCTCGTCGTCCCCGTGGTCGCCGTCGGGGCCGTGCTCGTGGTCTTCGTGGTCGTCGGCGTCGTGGCCGAAGGGGTCCTCGTCCGTGCCGGGCAGCCACGTCACACCGGGCACGTTCAGACGCTCGGCCCGCTGCGCGCGCTTCCAGCGCCGCTGCCATTTGCCCTCGAGCCGGTTCACGTAGAGGGTGCCGTTGAGGTGGTCGTACTCGTGCTGCATGATGCGCGCGAACCAGCCCTCGGCCTCGAACTCGAACATCTCGCCGTCCACGCGCTGGCCGGACAGGCGCACGCGGGTCGGGCGCTGCAGGGGGAAGCCGAGCCCGGGCACCGAGAGGCAGCCCTCGGTGTGCTCGTCCGGGTGAGGCTCCTCCCGCGGCGCCTTGTCCAGGTGCGTCAGCACCGGGTTGATCACGTGGCCCACGTTCGGCGCGTCGCCGGAGTCCGGGAACGTCCACGTGAAGATCCGCAGCCCGACCCCGACCTGCGGGGCGGCCAGGCCCACGCCGTGCGCGGCGTCCTGCGTGACGTACATGTCCTCGATCAGCTCGCGGATCTCGTCGTCGATCACCTCCACCTCGGCCGCGCGCCGGTGCAGCACGGGCTCGCCGTAGACGGTGATGGGACGGATGGAGGCCATGGCACTGCGCTTCCCGGCCCGGGCTGCGGGCCTGCGTGGGTGGGGGGACGGGGGAGTCCCCAGCCTACCGCCGGGGACACCACGACGACGGCCGTCATTCCGCGGCGAGGGCCTCCAGCGCATCCGGGTCCAGCAGCGTCACCCGCGGGCCCGCCATGGCGATCAGGCCGTCGTCGGCGAGGCGGCGCAGCCCGCGGCTGAACGCCTCGGGGGTGGTGCCCAGCAGCGAGGCGACGTCCTTCTTCGGCGCGGCCAGCACCACGACGAGGTCGGCCTCGTCCCGGAGGGCCGGCAGGCCGAGCAGATGTCCGGCGATCCGTGCGGTGACAGGCTGATGCTCCCGGGCCAGCCGTTGTTCCGCCTCGGCCAGGCGGACGGCCAGCGTCCGCATCACGCGTCCCCCGATGCCCGGATGCTGGGCCAGGAGTCGGGCGACCTCGGCGTGGGAGAAGGTGCACAGGCGGGTCGCGGCCACGGCGCGCGCCCCGTGCCGGGCCGGCTCGCCCGTGAGGAACTCGTGCTCGCCCACGGAGTCCCCGGGCTCGACCATCCGCACCACGCGTTCCCGGCCGGTCGCTGAGCCGAGCGTCAGCGCCAGGCGGCCGCTGTGCACGACGCACAGGCGGTCCGTGCGGTCACCGGCCAGGTGCAGGGCATCGCCGGCCTCGAGCACGAGCGGCCGCGCCAGGGCGGAGACCCGGCGCAGCTGCTCCAGATCCAGCCCGGTGAACAGCGGGACCCGGGCCGCGCACGGCTCTGGTTCGTCCATGGGGGCGAGGGGCAGGTCCATACGCACGCCATCAGCCTCCCACACGGCGGCTTGACCGCGGTCAAGGCGGGCCCGCCGTCCCCTTCGTAGCGTCAGTGACATCCCCGGAGGCCGGGGATCGGACCGGGCACCCGCCCGTCCGCTCAGCCTCATCGGCGGCCGCGCCGGTGACGACCCACAGGAGTGACCATGACCGCCACCACGCACACCCTGCTCCGCGCCGAGGGCTTCAGCTGCCCCTCGTGCGTCCGGAAGATCGAGAAGGCCCTCGACGCCCTGCCCGGCGTGACCGGCGCGCAGGTCCACTTCGAGACCCAGCGCATCGAGGTCGACCACGACCCGCAGACCACCACTGCCCAGGACCTCGTCGAGGCCGTCGCCAAGGTCGGCTACACCGCCCGGCCGTCGGCCTTCTGACACCGCCCCGCCCCCGACGAACGGAGTCCGCCATGTCCACCCCCGCCGTCACACGTCCGGGCCGCCCTCGTGCCCGGTTCGCGTTGTCCCGCCGCTGGCGGCGCCCCGTGGTGGCCGGCCTGCTGATCGCCGTCTCGCTCGTGCTGGCGCCCGAGCAGCTGGCCCACGGGACCGGACACCTCGTGGCGGCGGGCCTGATGCTCGCCGCCGCCGTCGTGGCCGGCCTGCCGATCGCGCGCGACGCGATCGCCGCCCTGCGGGTGAAGACCGTCGGCATCGACCTGCTCGTCGCCACCGCCGCGATCGGCGCGTCCCTGCTCGGCAATTTCTGGGAGGCCGCCGCCGTGACCTTCCTCTTCGCCCTCGGCCACGCCCTCGAGGACGCGACCCTGTCTCAGACTCGCTCGGCGCTCGCGGACCTCGTGTCCACGGCGCCCGAGACCGCCGTCGTCGTGGACGCAGACGGGACCCAGCGCACCGTGCCTGCCCACGAGGTGGCCCCCGGCGCGACCGTCCTCGTCAAGGCCGGCGCTCGGGTGCCGGTGGACGGCGTGGTGCTCACCGGGGTCGGCGCCGTGGACGAGGCATCCATCACGGGCGAGTCCATCCCGGCGGAGAAGACCGACGGTGACGCCGTGTACGCGGGCACCGTGGCCACGGCCGGCCTGCTGCAGGTGCAGGCCCGGGGCGTGGGCGCCGACACCACGCTGGCGCGCATCATCCACCGCGTCGAGGCGGCGCAGGAGGCCCGTGCGCGGACCCAGCGGTTCATGGACCGCTTCTCCCGCTGGTACACCCCGGCGATCATGGTGCTGGCCTTCGCGACCGGTCTGATCACGCGGGACGTCCCCCTGGCCCTGACCCTGCTGGTCATCGGCTGCCCGGGCGCCCTCGTGATCTCCATCCCGGTCGCGATCGTGGCGGGGATCGGCCGCGGCGCCAAGGACGGCGTGCTCATCAAGGGAGGGGAGTTCCTCGAGCGCTCCGCGAAGGTCGACGCCGTCGCCGTCGACAAGACCGGCACACTCACCTCGGGCACCCCCGAGCTGACAGACGTCGTCGCGTTTGAGCCCGGGGCCGAGGACGAGGTGCTGCGCTGGGCCGCACGGCTCGAGGCGGCCTCGGACCACCCGTTGGCCGCGCCGGTCGTCGCGGCGGGCCGGGACCGCGGCCTGCTGGACGGCCCGCTGGCCACCGATGTGGACGTCGTCCTCGGCCGTGGGCTCACCGGAGAGGTGGACGGCCGTGTCGTCGCCGTGGGCAACGTGGCGATGCTGCGCGAGCGCGGCGTGGATCCGGCCGCGACCGACCGGGTCGAGACCGTCGCGGCCGAGCTCGCGGAGGCGGGCCGGACCCCGGCGGCGGTCGTCGTCGACGGCATCCCGCTCGGCGTCCTCGCCATCGCAGACACCCTCCGGCCCGAGGCCGCGGGCATGATCCGGGCGCTGCACGGGATCGGCGTCCGCGAGGTCGTGATGCTGACCGGCGACCAGCCCGGCGTCGCGCAGGCCGTGGCCCGGCAGGTGGGCGTCGACGACGTGCGGGCGGGCCTGCTGCCCCAGGACAAGCTCGAGGCGATCGAGGCCCTGCAGGCCGAGGGCCGCGTCGTCGCGATGGTCGGTGACGGCATCAACGACGCCCCGGCCTTGGCGACGGCGGACATCGGCGTGGCCATGGGCGCGGCCGGCTCCGGCGTGGCCATCGAGACCGC
This sequence comes from Micrococcus sp. Mcc89, assembly GCF_024519795.1. NCBI lineage: Bacteria > Bacillati > Actinomycetota > Actinomycetes > Micrococcales > Micrococcaceae > Micrococcus > Micrococcus sp. Mcc89. Next base: position 82,458 of record NZ_JALJRI010000051.1, read on the forward strand.
GGACATCGCCCTGATGGGCGACCGGCTCGAGCGGCTGCCGCAGGCGCTCGATCTGGCCCGGCGCACGGTGCGGGTGATGCGGCAGAACATCGCGATCTCCCTCGTCACCGTCGCGGCCCTGCTGGCCGGCGTCTTCGCCGGCGGCGTCACGATGGCCGTCGGCATGCTCGTGCACGAGGCGTCTGTGCTGCTGGTCATCGTGAACGCGATGCGCCTGCTGCGGCGCCCGGGTCAGCCCAGGTCCACGACCTCGAACTCGAGCAGGTCGGCGCCCGTGGCGACCGGCGCCGGGCGGCCGCCCTGCTCGGCGGCGTGAGCGGCGGGCATGCGCCCGTCCCGCCAGCGCTGGAAGTCCTCCTCCGACGCCCACGTCGTGACCACGAAGTAGCGGTCCTCGCCCGCGGTGGGCCGGAGCAGCTGGAAGCCCTCGAAGCCCGGCTCCTGGTCCACCGCGTGCTTGCGGGCGGCGAACCGCTTCTCGAGCTCCGGGCCGGCGCCCTCGGGGACGCTGATGGCGTTGATCTTCACGACGGACATGGGCAGGCCTCCTCGCCGGTGCGGGTGCGGCGTCGGGTCGACGCCCTCACCGGCCGACTCTACGCCCGGCAGCGGATGAGGAGTCCGTCGAACGGTTGATGCCCGGCGGCGTCGCCCCTGCGACGCTGAGCCGTGGAACCGGCCGCCGTGGGACCTCGGGCGGTCCCGCTCGCCATCATCGGCGACCTGCACTTGGACCTCACTGACGCGCAGTGAGTGAACAGCCTCTATGCCGTGCTGCTGGCCGCCCTGTTGCTCTCCACCGGCAACCTCGCGGACCGATGGGGTCGCAAGCGGCTCTTCCTCACCGGGTCCGCGCTGATCGCCCCGTATCCGCGCCGCCCTGCGGCACAACACCCCCTTTGTTGCTACCGTTTCGGTGTCCACTTCCACGCAACAGCGGGTGTCCGAGGTCGGTTGCTCCCCTTGGCATCGCACCGCAGATTGGTCGCCATGAACGACATGCACTCGCTGGGCCGACTGATCGCCCCAGCCCAGGAGCGGAACGGCTGGTCCCTCAGCGACCTCGCCGCCCGCGCCGACCGCGCGGGGTACGACATGAGCCACGCCAGCTTCGCGCGGCTCAAGTCCACCCCGGTCACCTCGATCAAGGGCGAGAACATCACGATGCTCGCGCTCGTGCTGAGGGTGCCCGTGGCCCACGTGGTCACCGCAGCGCTGGAGTCCATAGGAGTGGAGCTCGACTCGGCTCTTCACCCGTCGGTCCTCGACGTCGTTCAGGAATCCCCTGACCTATCGACGTATGACCAGGAGCTGCTCGCTGCAGTCCTGCGGGTCATGCTCGACCGACGTAGGACGGACCACCATGACGAGCGCGACCACGCAGACCAGGATCAGGACCGCGAGCGCGGCACGGCCGAGCGCGGGGGAGCGCGCGGCGGTGACGCTGGCGCTGAACAAAAGACCGCGGCGGCCGACGCGCCGGCCGACTTCGATCTGGCAGCACACCCCGACTTCGAGCTGACCCGCGACCGGCAGGCCCGGGAGTGGGGCGACGTCGGCGAGGAGAACCAGGACCCCGGCGACGAGGCCGGCGCATGAGCGCCAACACGAACTTCTTCACGTCGCAGCAGCCCGCCGCGGTCTTCAAGCTCAAGGTGCTGGAGGACTACCTCACACCGTGGGCCATGAAGGTTGCTAGCAAGGCCCCTCGGGAGGTGGCCTATGTCGATGGCTACGCCGGCGCGGGGCAGTACGACGACGCGCACAAGGGGTCGCCGCTCTACGCGGTGGACATCGCACGCAAGCTTGCAGCGCAGAACCGCATCATGCACATCCACCTCGTGGAGCGAGATAGGGCTCATGCGGAGACCCTCCGGCACGCGGTCGCCGCGCAGGGGCAGGGGGCCGGTCCCGTCTATCTGCACCACGGCGCCGTGGAGGAGCAGATCGACGCGATCCTCAACGACATCGGCACCCGCCCAGCTCTGTTCTTTCTCGACCCGTTCGGCACGGCCCTGCCGTACGACGTCGTCGCCTCGAAGCTGCTCCTGCGGCCAGCGCGGTCGACCGAGGTCCTCTTGAACTTCAGTCTCTCCACCGTGTGGCGCATCGGAGGGATCGTCCGGAAGGGAGCCTCCGCCTCAAGTGGCGAGACCGTCACCCTCCTCCGCGGTGACCGTTTTCTTGGTGGGCCGTGGTGGCGGGAGGTCTTCGCTGAGGCTCGGCGGCAGGCTGACGTGAGTGGCGACAGCTCCTCCGCCGCTACAGCCGCCTCCTACGTGGCGCGCGAGTACATGCAGCGCATGACCGGAGAGACCGCCCACAACGTCATCTCCGTCCCAATCCGCCGGACCCCGTCTGAGGGGCCGATCTTCACGCTGATGCTCTTCTACCAGCACTTCGCTGCGCCCATGCTCTTCGCTGACGCCGCGGCTCGGGCTCACAGGAAGTGGCGGCAGGTCAACTCCGAGAACTACTACCAGGGACTGCTCGACGACACCCAGGGGTCGCTCTTCGACCTGCAGGAGACGTTCGACCAGCAGGTGGTCGCAGAGCAGACCGACGTCAGAAACCGGGCCATCGCCGCTATCCAGACGAGGCTCTCGTCTCACCTCGGTCAAGGCCAGGCGGTGCGGATCTGCGACGACGTGCCCCACTGGCTAGGCGAACACCTCGGCACGGCAGGCGCCTCAGAGGTACGGCAGGCCATCAAGAATCTCCAGAAGGCCGGGATCACCCAGGGCTACACCAAAGACATGGTGGATGGGCGCGCGGTCATCCTGCCAGCGCGGCGCGGGAGGTAGGCATCTCGTCCCAGGTGCGCCCCTCCAAGAGCCGCCCGTTGGCCTTAGGCGTCCGCCCACCCCACTGCTTGAAGAAGAACGCCACGTCGGCAGACACGCATTGGTCGCGGATGTCCTCCACCCAGGCCTGGTCCATGGGGCGATGGTTCGCACCAGACTCGCCGCCCGCGATGACCCAGTCGATGCCGGCCAAATCCAGATCCCGCAGGGGTCCGATGAGGGGCTCGCAGGAGAGGAACCGGACCGCTGCCGGCACCTCGCGGAGATGGTCGATGCGGCCCGTCACAGTCTCGTCCTCCACGGAGACGCCCATCCACAAGTTGGCCGGCCAGTCGAGGCGATCGGCTAGACGGGCCATCCGCAGTGAGCGCTTCGTCAGCGCCTGATATGTGTGCTGCGGCGTCTCGCGCATGACGTCGAAGATGTCCCGGATGAACCCCAACGGAACTTTGGCGTGGAAGAGATCGCTCATGGAGTTCACGAACACCACGCGCGGGGCCTTCCACGAGCGGGGCTGGCCCAGGGCCTTCGGATGGAGGGTGACGCCAAACCCGGGGCCGGACGTCACCGGGTTCCCATCGTTCTGGTACTTCTCAGCACCCATCGCCTTGAGCCGCTTGGCTAAGGTCAGCGCGTAGCAGTTGTCGCAGCCGGCCGCCACGCGGTCGCAACCGGTCACGGGGTTCCACGTCACCTCGGTCCACTCAATCGCTGAGGTGTTCGCCATCGCGATCGCTCCTTCCCTGGAAGACCTGCTCCAGTCGAACAGATGTTCGACCCTTTGTCACGCAGGCGCGCTCAGTCCACCACAGTCCAGCTCGTGCTCACCCATACCGTGTCCGTCCCCACAACGACGATGGTCGCATGTTCCACCCCTGGCGGGCGCTGCGCACGCTGACGTACGTCGTCGTGGTCTGGGCCCGCCCACACCCGACGGCGCCAGCCGCGACCGATGGCGCGACGGTGATCTGGCTCGACCCCCGCATGACGCAGGCCGAGCGGCGGTGCGCGCTCACCCACGAGCTCGTGCACCTCGAGCACGGCCACCGCGGCTGCCAGCCGCCGGCCGTCGAGCACGCCGTACGCGCGGCCGCGGCCCGGCAGCTGATTACGCTCGAGCAGCTCGCCGACGCCCTGCCTTGGTCCATGAGCCTGGACGAGCTCGCCGACGAACTGTGGGTGACCCCGCTCGTGCTTACCGACCGACTGGCCGGCCTCACCCGGACCGAGCGGGAGCATCTCGCCGCGTTGGCCACCGAGCACTCTGCCTGAGCGCCTGCTAGGCGGGGGCCATCGGCTAGGTCAGAATCAAGGCAACGCGCCGCGCAGGGCGCACCACCAAGGAGGGCGACATGGCGAAGACGACCAAGTACACGGCGGAAGTGTCAGAGGGGCGAGACGAGCTGCTCGACGGCAAGACGATCGCACGCCTACGCACCATCGCAGTGAAGAACCAGCGCGGCGAGACCGTACGGGAGCTCAAGGCCGCGGACAACGACGAGGACGTGCGCGCGAAGCTGCGCGCCGCGGGCTACACCCTCAAGGACTGGGCCGGCGGCACTACGCCCGCCACCCTGGAGCGTGGGCGCAACCCGCTCGTCGCGGGCTGCCTCTGGCCCCTCGTGGCCGTGATGGCACTGCTCGCGTGGGCAATCTTCTCTGCCTTCAGCAACGCCAGCCCTGACGAGCCGGAGGAGTGGGACGCGAAGATTGCCTGCCAGACCCTCGTCAAGGAGAAGCTGCGCGCCCCCAGCACCGCCAAGTTCTCCCGCGAGACGGCATCCGGGGGGCCGAAGGCATGGACAGTGACCGGAGCGGTCGAAGCGGAGAACGCGTTGGGCGGCACGGTTGGGCACCGGTACTCCTGCTCGGTGACCTTTACCGGCGACGACGAGTACCGCGGAACGGCCACCATCACGGACCGCTGATCCCACGTACTACGTCCACCCCCGGGCGTACCGTCCCGACATGACCACCACCACCCAGGCGCCCGCGTGCGCCGGCCACCTGTCCGTTCGTGACCACATGGCGCTGCAGCTGTGGGGGCGGCGGTGGCGGCACGGGGCCGCGCGTGACCGGGCCGCTGAGCATCTGGTCGGGTTGCAGGGCACGGCGCTGGCGATGCGCGTGGCCACGCTCGCCGAGGACCCGGTGGCGATCGCCGCCTACCCGGTGATCACGCGGCGGGCCCGGGAGGCTCGGCAGACCCGCGAGCGCGCGGTACGGGTGCCAGCTGCTTAACGTGTCCGCCCCCTCGGGGAGCGTGGAGGCCGCGAAGGGAAGCGCAAGAGAGGCCCCGTCCAGCAGCCAGCTGGACGGGGCCTCTCGCTGCGCCAGGGGTCAGGCGCCGGGGGGAGGCTCCCAGCCGATCGCGTCGACCGCGGCACGCTGGGCGTCCAGCAGCAGGTGCGCGTACACGCGGGAGGTGGTCTGCAGCGACTCGTGACCGAGGCGGTGCTGGACGACCTGTGCGGGGACCCCATCCATGAGGGCCCACGAGGCGAACGTGTGCCGCAGGCTGTGCGGGGTCAGGTGCTTGGCGATCCCGGCGGCCGCGAGCGCCGGCTTCCAGTGGCGCTCGACGAAGTTCGTGCGGTGGATGACGCCGCCGCCGGGGGCGGTCAGGAGGAACTCGTCGGCGGCACGGCCGGCGGCCAATGGCTCGAGTGTTTCGACGGCCCAGTCGGGGAGCATGATCGTGCGGCGGCCGCGGGCGGTCTTGGGGACGCCGAGGACGGCGCCCTCCTTGCCCTTCTTCCAGGCGCGGCGCACGTGGATGACGCTGGCTGCGACGTCGAGGTCGCGGACCTGCAGGGCGGTGGCCTCGCCCCAGCGGGCGCCGGTGACGAGCAGGACGATCAGCAGCGGCTGGTACGACTCGGATATGGCTGCGTAGAAGCGCGCCCACTCGGCTCGGCTGAAGATGCCGCGCTCCTCCTCGACGTCGTCGTCGGGCAGGTCGGCGCCGCGCGCGGGGTTGGCTGGCAGGATGCCCTCCTGGACGGCGAGGCCGAGGACCGCGGAGAGCAGGGCGTGCGCGTTGCGGACCGTCTTCGGAGACACCGTGGCCAGCGGCGGCTCGGGCCGCGGGGGAGTGGCGGCCGCGGCGCGGGCGGCGGCCGCGCGCCAGCGGGCCGTGGGCTGCTGCAGCTGCCACCGGATCCACTCGGCCACCGTGCGGCGGTCGATCATGTCCACGGGCAGCTCGCCGAGGCGGGGCAGGAACGTGCGCGCGGCCTCTGCCTCGTACCCGGCCAGGGTGCCCGGGGTGCAGCGGAGCCCGCGGTGCTCGATGTACCGCGGGAAGAACTCGGCGAGCGTGGGCATGCCCGGGGCACTGTCCACCTGGGCCTCGAGGATCCGGCGGGCCACCGTGGGCCCCTGCCGCGGGTCCTCCACGATCGCCTTGACGCGCTGGGCGCCGGCCTCGCGGGCGAGGGCCGGCAGCCACTGGAACCGGCCGGCCTCGTAGAAGCCGACCCGGTACGTGGTCCGGCCGGCCTTGTTCGTGCGCGTCTGGATGGTAGCCAACGCATCTCTCCTGGTGCTCTCCGATGATGTGCGTACCCCGTGGGGACCGAGCACTACCCAACAGCACTACCAAGACGAGATAAGGCCCGGAATCATCCGCATGATTCCGGGCCTTACGGTGGGGTGAGCGACGGGGATTGAACCCGCGACCTTCTGGACCACAACCAGACGCTCTGCCGACTGAGCTACGCCCACCATGCCTGCTCCACACGGACGGATCCGCGCGGCGCAGCGGGGTCCACAGTACACGAGATCCCGCGCAGCGCCGAATCGGGGCGGCGAGGCCGGGGTGCCGGCTCAGGCCTGCGCCCCGGACACCACCTCCGCAATGGCGCGGGCCTCCTCCGTGGTGGGGCCGGGGGCGGGGGCCATGACGGCGGCCCGGTAGTAGCGCAGCTCGGTGATGGAGTCCTTGATGTCCCCGAGAGCGCGGTGGCCCCCGGTCTTGGCGGGGGCCTGGTAGTAGGCGCGCGGGTACCAGCGCCGGGCCAGCTCCTTCACGGTGGACACGTCCACGATCCGGTAGTGCAGATGGTCGACGACGGCGGGCATGTAGCGGGCGAGGAACAGCTTGTCCTGGCCCACCGTGTTGCCGGCCAGCAGGCCCTTGCCGGCCGGCACGCGGGCCGCGATGTACTCGAGGACGCGCGCTGCGGCGTCGTCGAGCTCGAGGCCCTCCGCCAGCTCCGGCAGCAGGCCGGAGGTGGTGTGCATGTCCCGGACGAACGGGTCCATCTGCTCGAGGGCCGCCGCGGAGGGACGGATCACCAGGTCGATGCCCTCGTCCAGGATGTTCAGCTCGGCGTCCGTGATGAGCACCGCCACCTCGACGAGCTCGTCGACCTGGGGGTGCAGGCCGGTCATCTCGCAGTCGATCCAGACCAGGGGGGCGCTCTCCGGCGCGGGGGTGCTCGTCTCGCTCATGCCCCCAGGCTACTCGCGTGTCACGATGGTAGATTCGAGCGAGCCGCGCCCTCGCGCGCCCTCGCAGGACCGCACGGAAGGACCCGTCGCATGAGCGTGTCGACCCCGCGTCCGTCCGGGTCCACGGCCCACCGGCCGGAGTACGTCGGCGTCGGCGGCCTCCGCGCGGACCCCCAGGTCGCCGGCGCGGACTGGTGGCCCATCCTGGTGGGGACCCTCGGCTCCCTCCTCCTGGTGGTGGGCTCGTACTCCGTCGGCTGGCTGGCCTCGGCCTCCCCGATCAACCGCTGGCAGTGGCTGATCCCGTGGCGCACCCAGGAGACCGGCGTGCTCGCCGGCACAGCGCTCCTCACCCTCGGCTGCTGGGTGATGTTCTGGGCCTGGCTGCGCCTGGGCCAGACGATCCGCCCCTTCGGTCGCGGCGCCCTGCGCACGGTCAACCTCGCCACCGTCCTGTGGTGCCTGCCCCAGGTCGTGGCCCTGCCGATCTTCAGCCGGGACATCTTCGCCTACGTGGGACAGGGCCGTCTCATGGAGGCGGGGCAGGACCCCTACGTGGACACGATCTCCTCGCTGTCCAACTGGTTCCAGCTCGGAGCGGACGCCACCTGGGCGGACTCCGAGACCCCGTACGGTCCGATCTTCCTCTGGATCGAGCAGGCCGTCGTCGCGATCTCGGGGGACATGAACCCGGACCTGGCGATCTTCCTGTTCCGCCTGGTGGCGGTGGCCGGCGTCGCGCTGATCATGGTCTTCGTGCCGTTGCTGGCCCGCCGGCTGGGCGTCAACGGTGCGTGGGCGCAGTGGATCAGCGTCGCCAACCCGCTCTTCACCATCAGCTTCGTCGCGTCCGGGCACAACGACGCCCTCATGGTCGGCCTCGCCCTGGCCGGCACGTGGTGCGCGCTGCGCGCCGGGCATCCGCTCCGCCCCCAGCGGCCCGGGCAGTCCGTCGCGTGGGGGGTGGCCGGCGTCGTGCTGGTCACCCTGTCCCTGGGCATCAAGCCCATCACGCTCGTGCTGCTCCCGTTCATCGGCCTGCTGTGGGCCGGCCCGACGGCCCGATGGCCGCGCCGGTTCGCCTTCTGGGCCCTCACCGCCGGGATCTCCTTCGGCCTCATGGCCCTGGTGGGGGTGCTCAACGGCTTCGGCTTCGGCTGGGTGGCCGTCATGGTCGGCACGGGCACGGGCACCGTGCCGTGGGGGCCGATCGGCATGCTGTCCCTCATCACGGTGGGGGCGAGCGAGCTCTTCGGACAGGGGGCGGACGTGCAGGCCGTCGAGGGCGTGTACAAGACCGCCGGACGCGCGCTCTCGGTGCTCATCGTGCTGGCCCTGATATTCCTCGGCCGCCAGGACCGCGTGATGACGCGCATGACCTGGGCGTTCACCGCGCTGGTGATCCTCTCGCCCATCATCCAGCCCTGGTACCTGCTGTGGCTGCTGCCGTTCTTCGCCGTGCTCGGCATCCGGGACAACTGGCAGATCAAGTGGGTCGTGTTCACGGTCGGCTACTTCCTGGCGTTCGGCGCCGCGGACCAGCTCTTCACCTGGCAGTTCCTGGACATCGCGGACCAGGTCAAGGCCGTGTCCCTGATCGTCTCCGCCGTGTGTCTGCTGTGGATCCTCGTCGTGGACCGCCGCACCAGCCGGTTCGTGAAGGACCACTGGCACGTGCGCCCCGCCGTACGCGCCGGCCTGGCCCGGCTCCGTGGCGCCCCTCGACCCGCGGAGCCGGCGGAGTGAGGCCCGCCGCCTCCGCGACGACCGGCGCCCGAGGGCCCCGTCCGAGCCGCGTGACGGCGCAGCCCGAGCCGGAGGCGGCCGTCCGCCGGGGCACGTGGGCGTCCGTGCTCATCACGGTGGGCTCCTGGGGCGTGGGGTGGCTGCCGATGACGCCCGACTCGGTGTTCTCCGGCACCACCCTGCTCAACCCGCTGCGGGTCTACCTTCCCGGCGTGCTGCTCAGCACCGTGCTGCTGGCCGCCGGCTCGCTGCTCCTCGTCCGATCCTGGCTCGAGCTGGGGCGCGCGCTGCGGGGCCGCTGGGAGGAGCACGGCCGCCTGGTGGCCCGGGCCGCCTGGTGGTGGTCCGCCCCGCTGATGCTCGCGCTGCCGATCTTCTCCCGCGATGTGTTCTCCTACCTCCAGCAGGGCCGGCTCCTCGCGTCGGGTCTCGACCCGTATTCCCAGGGCGTGTCCGCCCTGCCCGGCTGGTTCATGCAGGGAGCGGACTCCATCTGGGCCGAGTCCCCGTCCCCCTACGGGCCGCTGTTCCTGCTGTTCGCCGAGACGACGTGGCGGGCCACGGGCGGCAACATCGAGCTCTCCGTCACGGCGTTCCGGCTCCTGGCGCTCGCGGGCCTGGCGCTGTGCCTGTGGGCGGTGCCGCGGCTGGCCGCCGTCGCGGGCCGATGCGGGGTGTGGGCCACGTGGGTGGCCGTGGCGAACCCACTGTTCCTGCTCTACATGATCGCCGGCGCCCACAACGACGCGCTGATGTCGGGGCTGATGCTCGCGGGCATCCTGCTCATGGTCCGCCCGCCCCGCCGCCGCGTGCATGCGCTGTGGGGGATCGTGCTGATCGCCCTGTCCGTTGCGATCAAGCCCCTGACAGCTTTGGTGCTGCCCTTCGTGGCCCTGCTCCTGCCCACCGGCTGGGCCCGGTTCCGCGCGGCCGATCCGCGCCTGCGCCGGCGGGACCGGCTCGGCCCGTGGTTCACGACGGCGGTGATCTCCCTGGCCGTCCTCACGATCCTCGGCGCCGGCTCCGGCCTCTGGTTCGGCTGGGTCCCGGCCATGCTCACGAGCGGGGACGCGGCGTTCCCGTATGCCCCCGTGGGCCTGCTCGGCCTGCTGCTCGGCGCGGTCGTCGAAGCCGTGACGCCCCTGGGGGCGCGCGACGTGGCCGCGGCCTTCTACACCGCGATGACGGTGTCGGCCCTCGGCTTCACGGCCTGGCTGGCCCTGCGCCGCCGGCCCCTGGACCCGGTGTTCAGCGCGGCGGCCGTGCTCGTGGTGGCCGTCGCCACCGCCCCGATCGTCCAGCCGTGGTACCTGCTCTGGGTCCTGCCGCTGCTGGCGTGCGCCCTCCGCCCGCTGCCGTGGGGCGCCGACCATCCCCGCTGGCTCGGGTGGGTCACCGCGCTCGCGGTCCTGTTGCTCACCGGCGTCGGCGTGGTGGACCAGCTCTCCGTGGCGCAGTGGCTGCCGGTCCTGGCCGTCCGCGTGTTCACCCTGGTCCTGATGCTCGCGGGGATCGGATGGATCATCCACCGCGATCCCGTCACCGCGCCCCTGTTCCCCGGGCGGCGGCGTCCTCCCCTGGAGGTGGTCGAGCCGCGGGCCGCGGCGGCGTCGCCGACGCCTCCGGAGGCGGGCGTGCCGCCGGACGCGCCGCCCGACGGGCCGCCGTCGACCGCCGCGCACCCCGCCTCCTCGTCCACCCGCATCCCCCAGGAGAGACCGTGACCTCCCACCCCCGCAGTCCCGCCCCGTCCCGTCCGAGCGGCCGCTGGGTCGGCCTGCTCGTCGGCCTGACCGTGGTGGCCGCCGCCGTCGGCGTGCTGACCAAGCAGTGGTGCCGCGTGAACGGCTGGGCGGCCCCCGGCGTGCACGCGCACATGTGCTATTCGGACTTCGCCCAGCTGTTCCCCACGCGGGGCCTCTCGGACGGCCACTTCCCCTTCTACACGCCGCTGCCGCCCGAGCAGTGGATGGAGTACCCGGCGTTGCTGGCCGTGGTCGCGGGTGTGACCATGTGGCTCGTGCCCGCCTCCGGCGACCTGCACGAGCGCACCGTGACCTACTTCGACGTGAACGCGATCGGCGTGGTGCTGTGCTGGATCGTGCTGGTCGTCGCGACCGCGTACACCGCGCGCGGTCGCTCCCGGGACGCCCTGCTCGTGGCCCTGGCCCCGGGGATCATCCTGACCTCGATGCTCAACTGGGACCTGTGGGCCGTGATGCTGGCCGCCCTGGCCCTGTGGGCGTGGACGGCGGGCCGTCCGACCCTCGCCGGCCTGCTCATCGGGCTCGGCACCGCCACGAAGCTCTACCCGCTGTTCTTCTTCGGCGCGATCTTCGTGCTGGCGCTGCGCACGGGCCGCTGGGCCGGGTTCGTGAAGGCGGCCCTGGCCGGGGCCGCGGCCTGGCTCGCGGTGAACCTCCCGTTCATGCTGACGGCGTTCGACCAGTGGTCGCGCTTCTACACGTTCTCGGGGGACCGCGCGGTCTCCTTCTCCTCGACCTGGCTGGCGCTGGCCTGGACAGGATGGTCCGGGGAGACGTTCACGACGCTTCAGAACGGCCTGTTCCTGGTGTGCTGCGTGGGGATCGCCTACCTCGCCCTCGCGGCGCGGCACCGTCCGCGCATGGCCCAGCTGTGCTTCCTGATCGTGGCGTCCTTCATCCTGTGGGGGAAGGTGTACTCGCCGCAGTTCGTGATGTGGCTGATCCCGCTCGTGGTCCTCGCGACGCCGCGGTGGCGCGCGTTCTGGATCTGGCAGGCCGTGGAGGTCTACCACTGGGGCGGGGTGTGGATGGAGTCGGCGCGCATCACCTCCGACGGGGCGTTCGCCGGCGGCGCCTGGTGGATCACCGCCTGGTATGCCTCGGGGATCGTGGCGCACATCGTCGCCCTCGTGTGGCTCATGACCACGGTGGTCAAGGACATCCTGGACCCCGTCCGCGACCCGGTGCGCCGCACCGCACTCGACCAGGGGGCCCCCGAGATCGCCCCGGGGGTGGCCGAGGACCCGCACGCCGGCGTCTTCACCGGTGCCCGTGACCGACTGCTCCTGCCCCCGGCCGGACTCGGCCTGCAGCCACTCGGCGAGTCCGCGGGCCGCTGACGGCGGAGCGGGTCCGCCGGCGCCGTGGGGTTCCGCTCAGCGGTGCTCGAGGTACGTCGTGCAGGTGGGCGAGACCGCGCGGTCCGGGTGGTGCAGGACGACGACGTCGCCCGCGGACCAGACCCGCTCGAAGCCGAGCCGCTCGGCGCGGGCCAGCGCCTGCTCCGGGGTGAGGGGGTCCCAGCCGCCGAGCTCGGGCACCGAGGTGTCCACGATCATCCACGTGGCCAGCTCGTCGCCGATGTCCCCGTGCAGCCCGACGTGGGTGCGGGCCGTCAGGTGCGGCACGGCGTTGTCGGCGGCCTCGACGCACACCCCGTCCGGGATCAGCCCGACCGCGTGGTCGAGGTCGCGGGCGTGCTGCGTCATCGTCATGTCGCCGGCGATCGTGCGGTGCAGCGGGTACACCTGCGGGAAGAACGCGGTGCCGATCAGACCGGCGGCCAGTGCCGCGGAGACGAGGACGGCGGGCAGCCGGCGCAGCGTGTCCCGGCGTCCGGCCAGCCGGTGGGCCGCCTCGAGCGCGGCCATGAGCAGCAGCGGGGCGAGGATCGCGTCGTACTGGTACACGGGGGCCCACACGTTGAGGCGGTCGTTGAACAGCCGCGAGAGCAGGATCGGCAGGGCCATCAGCGTGAGCGGGCTCAGGACCGGCAGGAACAGCAGCGGGACGAAGTGCAGGAGCCAGAGGGCCACCTTCAGCGGGTGGTCGAACAGCACCGCGACGGCGTTCCACGGCTGGGTCAGCAGGAACAGGACCGAACTGCGCATGTCCGGGCCCAGGGCGGTGAACTGCCAGTAGCCGAACGCGCCGGTGGGGGAGTAGTGGGGGATCACCACGGACGTGGCGAACCAGTAGCCGAGCACGCCCAGCACGGCGGTGACCGCGGCCTGCGGCCAGAAGCGACGGATCGCCATCACCAGGGCCACGGCCAGCAGGGTCACGCCCATGTCCTCTCGGACCGTGAGCAGCAGCGCCGCCAGGCCGGTGGCGAGCCACGCCCGCTGCCCGTCCAGGGCCCACACGAGCCAGGCGAGGATCGGCACGCCGAGGGTGACCTCGTGGAAGTCCCAGTTCACCATCGCCTGGAAGGGCCAGGAGAGCAGCAGGGCGGCGACGGCGGCCAGGGCCACCCCGTGTCCCGCGCGACGACGGGCGAACAGGTACACCGGCACGGCGGACGCGGCGAGGGCCAGCGCCATGACCACGCCGAGCATGCGGGGGTCCGGCCATACCCAGTAGAAGGGCGCCAGCAGCGCGAGGATCGGGTGGAAGTGGTCGCCGAGGATGTGGAAGTCCACGCCCTTGACGGAGCTGAGGGGGGCGTTGAACAGCGCGTACTGCCGCACCACCTGGTCGAAGATGCCCAGGTCGTAGCCCTTGGCCTCGTAGGTGGCGTACCGGAGGAAGGAGTGCGTCACGTACAGGGCCGCGGCCGCGACGAGCAGGGCGGCCAGCTGGACGCCCTCGCGACGGGTCACACGGACCTCGGGGACGGCGGGTCGCGGGGCGCGGAGCCAGGAGCGCAGACGGTCCAGGACGGTCTCCTTCGGGCGGTCGTCGGGCGTGCTCGGACGGCTCCGCCCCTGGTCTGGGTGCCCCAGGAGGGATTCGAACCCCCGACCGGCGGATTAGAAGGCCGCTGCTCTGTCCAGCTGAGCTACTGGGGCTGGGCCGTGTCAGTCTAACGGCCGCCGGCCGCGGCGCCGTCGGCTCCTGCACAGTCGCCCGGGGACCTCCGCGCGTCCCCAGACCGGCCCCGATCCTGCCGGGGTGCCCCGCGGTGGGGTTGTCTGGCCATGGCGGATCAGCCGATGCGCCGACGACCCGCCCCGGCGCCCACCGGGGCCCAGCCCAGGAGGCACACCATGCAGGACCTCATCACCGTGCGCGGCTTCGTGGCCACGGACCCCGCCACCCGCCACACCGCATCGGGGGCCGCCGTGACCGGCTTCCGCCTGGCCACCACCGAGCGGCGCTTCGACCGCGAGACCGCTGAGTGGGTGGACGCCCACACCAACTGGTACAGCATCTCGGCGTTCGGCCAGCTCGGCTCGAACACCGCCCAGTCCGTGAAGAAGGGCAACCCCGTGATCGTCACCGGTCGACTCCGGGTCCGCGACTGGTCCTCGGGCGAGCGCTCCGGCACGTCCGTGGACGTGGTGGCGGACGCCGTCGGGCTGGACCTGGGCTTCGGCTCGGCGGCGTTCCAGCGCAGCCAGCGCGCGGCCGTGCCGCGCCCCGAGTCGGCCCCGCGCGACGACGACGCGTCGGGCGGGCGGGCCGGCGCGGTCGGCGACGGGTTCAGCGCGGGCCTGCCGGACGGGTTCCAGGGTGGCGACGCCCCGGCCTCGCCCGGCCCGGACGAGTCGGACGCGGGCGCCCCCGGGCGCGAGCCGGCGGCGGCCGGCGTCGCCTGACCACGGGGCGGCACGGAGCACGGAGGGGGAGCGGGCTCGGTGGTCGCGGGATCGGCACGATGAGTGGAATCCCGCGGCCACCGACTAGCCTGGGCCGCATGGCGGAATTCATCTACACGATGGTCAAGGCCCGCAAGAAGGTGGGCGACAAACTGATCCTGGACGACGTCACCATGTCGTTCTACCCCGGGGCGAAGATCGGCATGGTCGGCCCCAACGGCGCCGGCAAGTCGACGATCCTGAAGATCATGGCCGGGCTGGACGAGCCCTCGAACGGCGAGGCGCGGCTCTCTCCCGGCTACTCGGTGGGCATCCTGATGCAGGAGCCCAAGCTGGACGAGTCCAAGACGGTGCTCGAGAACGTCCAGGAGGGCGTCGGCGAGATCTACGGCAAGATCCAGCGCTACAACCAGATCTCCGAGGAGATGGCGAACCCGGACGCGGACTTCGACGCCCTCATGGAGGAGATGGGCGAGCTGCAGTCCGCCATCGACGCCGCGGACGCGTGGGACATCGACTCCCAGCTCGAGCAGGCGATGGACGCCCTGCGCACGCCCCCGGGGGACGAGCCGGTCACGAACCTCTCCGGCGGCGAGAAGCGGCGCGTCGCACTGTGCAAGCTGCTGCTGGAGAAGCCCGACCTGCTCCTGCTCGACGAGCCCACCAACCACCTGGACGCCGAGTCCGTGCTGTGGCTCGAGCAGCACCTGGCCTCCTACCCGGGCGCCGTCATCGCCGTCACCCACGACCGGTACTTCCTCGACCACGTCGCGGAGTGGATCGCGGAGGTCGACCGCGGCCGCCTCTACCCGTACGAGGGCAACTACTCCACCTACCTGGAGACCAAGCGTGCCCGCCTCGAGGTGCAGGGCAAGAAGGACGCCAAGCTCGCCAAGCGCCTGGCCGAGGAGCTCGACTGGGTCCGCTCCAACACGAAGGGCCGTCAGGCGAAGTCCAAGGCCCGCCTGGCCCGCTACGAGGAGATGGCGGCCGAGGCCGAGAAGACCCGCAAGCTGGACTTCGAGGAGATCCAGATCCCGCCGGGCCCGCGGCTGGGCACCGTCGTGATCGAGGCCAAGGACCTGAAGAAGGGCTTCGGGGACCGCGTCCTCATCGACGGCCTGTCCTTCTCCCTGCCCCGCAACGGCATCGTCGGCGTGATCGGCCCGAACGGCGTCGGCAAGACCACCCTGTTCAAGACCATCGTCGGCCTCGAGCCCCTGGACGGCGGTGAGCTGAAGATCGGCGAGACCGTGAAGATCTCGTACGTGGACCAGTCTCGCTCCAACATCGACCCCGAGAAGTCGCTGTGGGAGGTCGTCTCGGACGGCCTGGACTACATCAAGGTCGGCAACGTCGAGATGCCCTCGCGCGCCTACGTGTCCGCGTTCGGCTTCAAGGGCCCGGACCAGCAGAAGAAGGCCGGCGTGCTCTCCGGCGGTGAGCGCAACCGCCTGAACCTGGCCCTGACCCTCAAGGAGGGCGGCAACCTGCTGCTCCTCGACGAGCCCACCAACGACCTCGACGTGGAGACCCTGACCTCCCTCGAGAACGCGCTGCTCGAGTTCCCGGGCTGCGCCGTCGTCGTCTCGCACGACCGCTGGTTCCTGGACCGCGTGGCCACCCACATGCTGGCCTACGAGGGCACCGCGGAGGACCCGGCCAACTGGTACTGGTACGAGGGCAACTTCGAGTCCTACGAGGCCAACAAGGTCGATCGGCTCGGCCCCGAGGCCGCCCGCCCGCACCGGATGACGCACCGCAAGCTCACGCGCGACTGAGCCGACGCGCCCCCGGGCGCCGCGCCGACGACGGCCCGCCGCGATCACGTGATCGCGACGGGCCGTCGTCGTGTCGGGGCGGGGTCCACGTCGACCACGACGAACGGTGCGCGCGGCGCGGACGGCGAGCCGCCTCACCCATGGCAGGGCCCGATCGGCAGTCTCACCCCCTGCGAACCCGCCGGGTCAGCGCCGCCAGCTGCGGCGCAGCACCGTCCGCAGGGCCATGCGCTGGGCCGCGCCCCGGGCCCGTGCCCGCCGGGCGGCGGCCCCCTCGGGCAGGCGGATCATGCCCTCCTGGGCGACCGTGGCCACGAGCGTCCCGTCCTCGGTGAACACGGCGCCCGTGCCGAGGCCGCGCGCGCCCTGGGCGCTGGGGGAGTCCTGGACGTAGAGCAGCCACTGGTCGACGCGGGCGGGCCGGTGGAACCACATCGCGTGGTCGAGGGAGGCCACGGACATGCCGGGCTGGATCCAGGCGACGCCGTGCTGCCGCAGGATCGGCTCGAGGAGCGTGTAGTCCGAGGCGTAGGTGAGCGCCGCCAGGTGCAGCGCGGGGTCGTCCGCCAGGGGCGTGAAGGTCTTCATCCACACCATGTTGCAGTTCTCGGTCTCCGCGGCCGGCTCCACATAGATGGCCGGGGTGACATGGCGGATGTCGAACGGCCGGGACCAGGCCCACTCCTGGGCCACGGGGTGGTTGATGGCGCCCAGCACGTCCGCCGTCGTGGGCAGGTCCTCGGGCCGGGGCACTCCCTCCGGCATGGCCACCTGGTGGTCCAGCGCGCTGCCGGCGGGCTCCTGGAAGGAGCAGGTCAGGGCGAGGATGGCCTTCTCGTTCTGGGAGGCCAGCACCCGGCGGACGGAGAAGGAGCGGCCGTCCCGCAGCGTCTCGACGGTGAACGTGATGGGCTGCAGCGCGTCCCCGGGGCGGATGAAGTAGCCGTGGAGCGAGTGGGCGGAACGGGCGGCCGGCACCGTGCGGGAGGCGGCCGCCAGCGCCTGGGCGAGCACCTGGCCGCCGAACACCCGGCCGTGCGTCTGCCGGGGGGTCGTGCCCGTGAAGCGGACCTGACCCGTCACCGGGTCCGGCGCGGCCGGCGTCAGCTCCAGGATCCCCCGCAGCGTTTCGGTGGGGTCCTTCGGGGCCGAGGCCGGGCGGACCGGTGCGTGACCGGGGCGGGGACGGGGATGGCGCTGCGGCACGAACGGCTCTCCTTCGACATGGATGGACCCGCGACGGCGGGGCGGCCCGGGACGCGACGGACCTGGGACAATGCTTGCATGACCGAGCACCCCGCCGCCGCCCCCGTCCTCCGCTTCGTCGACGACCGCGCTGTGCGGGACCTCGAGCAGCTGGCCAGCCGCGCCCGGCGCGTCGCCGACACGGGCATGCGTTTGCACGTCGTGCCTGAGGCGGGGCGCTCCCGCACCCCGATGCTCGCCCAGTGGGTCTCCGTGCTGCAGCCGGCCGGGCTCGGAGACGGGGTGCCCGTCGTCCTGGGGCTGCGCACCGTGCCCCTGGCGACCGCCCACGGCGTGGCGGACCTGGACGCCGTCGTCGCCCTGGGCTCCGTCACCGAGCGCACCGCGCGGATGCGCGGCCAGGACCCCGTCGACCTGGCATTCGCCGTGCCGCCGGGCCGCGAGCACGTCACCTGGACCGCGCTGACCCCGCCCCGCGGCGGCTGGACGCCCGTGGCCGAGGTCGCCGATGAGGAGCTGGCCGAGGTGGCCACGCGCGGCGCCGACGCCGTGCGGGACGCCCTGCCCGAGAACCCGGGGGAGGCGCTGGTCCGCAGGGTCCGGGCGCAGATGTGGGGACCCCTGCTCGGGGGCGAGGCGCTGCAGTTCCCGGCCGGCATGGCCTTCGGCGCGCACGCGCTGGGCTTCCTGCGGCCCGGCGGCCGCGCCCGGCTCAGCACGGCGGGGCCGTGGACGCGCCTGGACACCCCCGGCGGCTTCGTGCTGGGCCGCCCCGCCATGGCGGTGTGAGCCCGCGCCCGGCGCGTCGAAATCGCAGCCGGGCGGCCGGTCAGGCCGAGTTCTGCAGGGAGTGGGCGGCCCGCTCCAGATAGTCCCAGAGTTCGGCCTCGTGCAGCGGGGACAGGCCCAGCGTGTCGACGGCGGCGCGCATGTGCCGCAGCCATGCGTCGCGCGCGGCCGGGTCGATCCGGTACGGGGCGTGGCGCATGCGCAGGCGGGGGTGGCCGCGCTCCTCGGAGTACGTCCGCGGTCCGCCCCAGTACTGCTCCAGGAACATGAGCAGCCGACGCTGGGCGCCCTCGAAGTCGTCCTGCGGATACATCGGGGCGAGGATCTCGTCCTCACGCACGCGGGCGTAGAACTCGGCGGTCAACCGGTCGAACGTCGGGCGGCCGCCGACGGCGTCGTAGAAGCTGGTGGCCTGACCGGGCGCGGCCGGGGCTGCCGGGGTCGCGCCGGCGGGGCCCGCCGTGGCGTCGCGGGCGCGCACCTGGTCCACCGGGGCGGGGGTGCCCTCGTGCATCACCGGCTCGACCTCGGTGGGCCGCTCCGCCAGGCCCGTCACACGGGACGGGCCCTTGGCGACGCGCGGCCGCAGCACCGCCAGGGGGGCGCCCAGGCGCGCGGAGTGGTCCGGCAGCGTCGGCGTGCCGGTGGGCGGGGCCTCGGGGCGGGCCGGCTCGACGGCGACCGGGGCCGAGAGCGAGTTCGCGATGAAGCACAGCCGGTGCGCCTCGGCGTGGAGGGCCTCGGCCCGCTCCCGGTCGGCCTCGTCCTGCAGCGTGACCTCGGGCCGCAGCGTGATCGCGGTGAACCGACCGGCGCCGTCGCCGTCCACCTCGAGCTCGCCCTCGACCCCGCACGTCATCCCCGTGACCACGACCCCGGAGGTCGCCGCGACATGGAGGTACGAGAGCACGTGACACTCGGCGAGCGCGCCGAGCAGGAGGGTCTCCGGGTTCCACTTCGAGTCATCGCCGCGGAAGGGGCGGGCGGCCGAGGCCTGGATCTCGCCGACAGCGGCGTCCTGGATCACCACGGAGCGGTCGTAGTCGCGGACGCCGGAGGTGCCCGAGCCGCGGTCGCCCGTCCACTCGGTGCGCAGGGAGAAGGTGTGCTTCATGGGTTCCAGCCTAGCTGTAAGAGGTCATGACGTTGTTGACTCGGGCCGGGGCCAACGAGGCCGGT
>NZ_JALJRI010000052.1:0-741 GCF_024519795.1 Micrococcus sp. Mcc89
GATCGCGTACTTGTCATACCGGGTCGCCAGACCCCGCCACTGCTTCAGGTGCGCGTACTGACGCTCGATGACGTTGCGGCCCTTGTAGGCGTCCGCGTCGAGGCTAACGGGGCGCCCGCCGCGGGCACCGCGCCGTCTGCGGTGGCCCTGCTGGTCGGCCGGTTCGGGGATGACCGCTTTGATCCCACGGGCACGTAGGTGGGTGCGGATCGCCCGGGAGGAGTACGCCTTATCGCCCAGCACGGCCTCGGGGCGGGTCCGGGGCCGCCCTACTGGCCGGGTCACGCGCAGCTGCTCCAGAAGAGGAAGCAGCATCGGGGAGTCCCCTGCCTGGCCGGGGGTGATCAGGCTGACCAGCGGCAGCCCGGTCCCGTCCACGAGCTGATGGATCTTCGTGCTCAGCCCGCCACGGGAGCGCCCGATGCCGTGATCGGCCGGCTCCTCACGCGGATTCTTGTAGTTCGATCCATCCCCCTGTGTGGCGGGTGATGTTCGTCGCGTGCTGATGCGCGCGGGCGATCGTGGAGTCCACCGAGACCGACCAATCGATCAGGCCTTCGGCGTCAGCGGCGGCGGTCAGCGTGGCCAGCACCGTGTCCCAGGTGCCCTCTTCGGCCAAGCGCCGATGCCAGGTCCACACGGTCTGCCAGGGCCCGTAGACCTCGGGCAGATCCCTCCAAGCGATTCCGCACCTGTACCGGTAGATGATCGCCTCCACCATGGTGCGGGCGTCGGCGAACG
>NZ_JALJRI010000006.1:0-6757 GCF_024519795.1 Micrococcus sp. Mcc89
CATGATTCTTACCGTTCCTCTCGGTACGGCTTACACAGACCATCTGACACGCCCTCTTGGCTGTCTCCCAGTACCGATACAGATCGAGGGGGAACGATGCCACTTCGTGCGCCCTTGCTGCCCGGCACATCTCGAGTGCATCGCGGTAGCGCTCGCTGCCGGTCCGGCCATGCGCTGCTCTGGCGAGACCGATCCATGCGAACTGATCGAGGTAGACGTGAAGCACGGGACCCTCAGATCACAACGGAGCACATGCTCGAACTCACATCCACGGACATGTTCTCCCCCCTGGGCTAGTCATAACTGCACTGTCAGTCGCGGCTTCTTCATGGGCGTCCCCCAGGTCCTGCGATCGCCGACAGAATCTAGGCGGACTCGCTCGCATCGCGGGCTCGGTGGTCCTTGTTGCCGTGGTCGGTGGGGATGTCGAGCAGTGTGAGCAGGTTTCCGTCCTTGTCGATGCAGTCGAGTAGGTCACGGTGTGGGATGTCATCGATGGCGTATCTGTACCGGCGGGTCAGGAGGTCACGCATCGCGTTCTCGCCGGGAGCTTCGGGCCGTCCGCGGAGGTTCCACCGGCGGGCGACTGACACCGTCTGAGTGAAGATGTGCATGTCGACGACGTCGTCGGTGAACAATGATAAAGGCATTGTCGGGGAAGCTGATGTCTCCGGCTCGCGGGCAAGGTCAAGCGCTCGCCGGGGGTCGCCTACACCGGGTCGTAGTCCCGCTCGCTTCATCCGCCAGTTCATGGAGGTGTTGACTAGAGCGACGAGAATTTGCCAGTCGAGCCAACCATCATTGCGTAGTCTCACGATGGTCGCTCGCCCGGCTTGATCAGACAACAGTCGTGGGAGCGTGAACCGCAGGGTCTCATTGGCCACTTCATACCGTTCGCGGATGGCCTGAAGCGACTCATCGCGGTCATAGCCCGGACCTGTAACGGTTGAGGCCGGCAAGTGCTCACACTCGGTGGGTTGAAAGGCGTCGGAGGACGACGGCCTGCTTGCGTCAGCGCATCGGGCGTAGTGATCGTCGTCCAGTAGGGCGGCAGTCTCCTCGTAGGGGCGACCGATAGACACCTTGTGAATGAGGCCGCCTCTGAACAAGGGTTCTAGGAGGTCCTGGAGTTCGTCTGGTGGGCGGACATGGACGGCGTGGAGCAGTTGGTAGCACATCGCGAGGATCGCCCTGTTGTGCGCTTCGGGGTCCGTCAGCGAGTTCGATAGGGCAACGTTAGCCAGGACCTCGGGCGCTGAGTCGTCGATGTCGATCGAGTCGTCTTCTCGGCTGGCGCCGGGTCTCACGTCCACCGTGACCCGAATTGTGCTCTTGATCAGGACCGGGTTCATCGGTGCGATGTCAGCCAAGAGGACCTGGAGCGCGGCGACGAAGCCCTCGGCGGTCAGCACCGTCTCTCGGTTGTTGTCGAACTGGAAGGTCCAGCGGACGCCGAGGGCTTGGAAGTCGATGAGTCGTCTGTGGCCGACATCGCCGAGGAGTGGGCCAGCAAGCTGCTCGGCGGCGCGAGCTTGGAACTCGTGCTCGGTCATGTCGAACCGCGAGTCGTCGTGCTCGATGACTTCGACCAACTGTTCGTACCAGTTAGTCGTCTTGTGGGCTGCTTCGATAAGTGGTTCAAGATCGGGCCAGAATGTGCGGATGCCGGCTAGCTCCAAGGTGGCGTTGGTGTCGTGTGCTGCGAGGTCGGGGTGTTTGTCGTAGTCGAATGGATCGGTCAGCATCTGGGCGCGCGCCAGGAGTGCGACCTCGGTGAGTCGGGCAGCGTCGACCCAGGTGCCGGCCTGCTGGGCGTACTTGGCTGTCTCCAGCAGGGCCTTGGGCACGTGCACCTGCACGTCGATGTCGTCGCTCATCATCGCCAGGGCAGCGGCGGTGCACGCGTACATCTTGGCCGCGTACATCAACCCGAGGCTGGCGTATAGCGAGCCCAGGTAGCGCATCGTGAGGATGGAACCGTAGATGGTGTCCCCGTTGAACCACTTTGCTTTCGCGTTGTGCAGCTCGGCCAGAGCCTTCAGGGGCTGACCAGCCCTCACGAAGGCCATCCCGCGATCGCGGCATCGCTCGGCGGTGGCGGCGTCGCCCTGTACTTGGGCCAGTACGATGTCGAAGCCGTCACGGACCTTTTCGTAGTTGGTGTGCCCGGAGACTGCTGGCGCGTACATCGTGAACAGACGCGCGAGTTCGCTGGACGAGTAGGCGCGAGCCCGCGGCAGTAGGTCGACCAGCTGCGTCAGGTAGGACATCGCCGCGTCGAAGTCGAACAGGTGCGACACCGGCAATGCCGAGGTATCGATGGCGGACTCGTCGAGCCTCACTCCGACGTTGGAGGCAACCGCGGCAGGTGGGGGCTTGCCGTCAGTCGTCTCGATGCCCTCCCAGTCCGGTACCAGGTGGGCGAACGCAAGTGTTCCCGTCAAGGTCGCCGACCGCACCGGATGCGTCACCGAATCGGTGGCGTCGAGCAGGTTGACGAGGTGCGACCGTAGCCGCAGCATCGCAGCACTGATCTCGGATGCCTCGGCCTTCGCGACCCCGGTCATCCACATCGTCCCCCAATACGAGCAGAGCGTCACAGCATCGTCAACGATGTTCGGCCGGGTGCTCGTACACGCGTAGTCAACGGCGCGACGAACCAAGTCCTCGATTCCGGCCGCGACGCCCATGCCCCGGAACCGCGCGATAGCCATCTCGTAGCACGCTCGGAACACCAACTCGGTGTCCAAGCCATCTGCGGAGTCAGCCAGGAACGCCCCCATGAAGTCCAACCACTCCGGCAAGTCGGCATTCGCGTGCTCATCCCAGGTCGCGTGTCGAAGTCCGTGAGTGATCTCGCCCTGTACCGCCGGCGTCAGGGCTACTGGCCCACGGTTGCGACGCAACCCATCGATCAGATCCGCGTACCACTGCGGTGCCGGCTCGTCCTCCGGCGTGGGGACCAGATGCGAAGGCAGTTCGAGGTAGTGCCGCGCGACCCACACCAAGTCTGCCTCGGCGAGGAACGTCGCAATATCACCGCCGCAGAAGATGTCCAAGGTCACTCCGTAGGACTCGCGGGCGGTCCGCTGGAGGTCGTGGGTCACGCCCTCGGAGATGGGGTGCACGCTGAAGAATGCGACGTGGTCAACGTCAGCCGCATCGTCGGCGCAGATGCCGGCGAGGTCACTGAGAACCTTCTGCTTCAGACTTCCGCTTTGGACGGTGCAGGCCACCACCACCGGCGACGTAGAGGCCGCAGCCGCGAAGCCTGCCGAGTGCGGCAGCTCGCTCGGGAGGCGGGTTGTGAACGTCTCCGCGTCTCGCTGCTGATCGCCGCCCGAACTGACAGGCCCGGTCGCGATCAAGATGTTCGAGCTGATCCGCTTCTGAGCAACCCGCGTAGCGATCTCCTCGAACCGATGATGCTCGTTCCGCGACGAGAGCTCGTCCAGGCGGAACCGGATGTACGCCTCCGTCTCAGGTATGTGCTCAGTCACAGCTCTATTCTCCTCTTACGGTTCCGACGTGCAACGAGTGCGCAGCTGTCACCTCCCCGAGGCTCGTCGATGTCGGTCGGCTCCTCACCGTGCGGAGCGCGGTGCCACACCGGCTGCTGGTGCGCCGGCGATGTCCGTGGCTGCGGATAGCGTCATGGCTCATGGATGCAACTACCACAGCGCTACTAATCTCTGCGGTGTCGCTGCTGTTGGCGGGCCTATCGCTTGGCTGGCAGATCGCTCAGTGGCTGCTGTCAGCCGGCCGAGCCAAGGCGGCCCTGATGCATGGACTGATGCAGGGCACAGGTGCCTACGTCGGGCCCGTCGGCAAGGGCGGGAGTCCATTCGACTTGGACAAGCTTCGACGGCAAGGCATCGATGGGCCACCGGTGGTCGGTATCCAGGTCGTCAATCATGGACGGGCGCCGCTGTCAGTGGAGCGGGTGTCGCTGTGCACGCGGGGCGGAGTCATGCAGTTCGTCCCGATCGGTGACGTGCTCGGTCCCGAATTGCCGTACCGTCTCGAACCTGGTACAAACGCAAGCTGGTACGTGACCGAGGACAACGCCGCCCGTCTTGCGCACAGTTCTCGCGAGGCCTTGGGCGAACCGGTCATCGGTGTGTACATGACCGCTCAGTTGGGCACCGGCAAGACCGTCAAGACACCGCATACGCTACGCCTATAGACGGCGCCAGAATCCGCTACTCAACGATCTGTGATCGTTCAGCCAGGTAGTCGTCGGCGGTGGCGAGAAACGCCCGATAGAGGGTTCTCGCGGCGTCATGCGAACCATCGATCGGGAAATCGATGCCGAGCCAACGCCAGACAAGGCCCTGACTGCTGCATGAAGCGCCCTGAGTTTGTTGGAGGCTCCTGACCTTGGAAACGAGGATGGAGTTATGCCGAAGGAACTGGCGGATGGGAAGCCGACGACTCGTCGCTACTCGGTCGAGGAGAAGGCCGCCGCGGTACGGATGGTGAGGGCGCTGCGCGCCGAGCTGGGCGTCACGCAAGGGACCGTGCAGCGCGTCGCGACGCAACTCGGATACGGGGTCGAGTCCGTGCGCATGTAGGTCAAGCAGGCCGACGTCGATGACGGCCTCGCGCCGGGCGTGAGCTCGGCCGAGGCGCAGCGGGTGCGTGAGCTGGAGCAGGAAGTCCGGGAGTTGCGCCGGGCTAACGAGGTGCTCAAGCGGGCGGCGTCTTTCTTCGGGGCGGAGCTCGACCGCCATCACCGGAAGTAGTCGCGTTCATCGACGCGAACAAGGACGACCTCGTTGACGGTCGCCGGCTCGGAGTCGAGCTCATCTGCAGACTGCTGCAGGTGGCTCCGAGCAGCTACTACGCTGCAAAGACCCGTGCCCCGTCCGCCCGCGCGGCGCGAGACGAGGAGCTGATCCCTCAGCTGGTCGAGCTCTGGGAGACCAACTACCGGGTCTACGGGGTCCGCAAGCTCTGGAAGGCTGCCCGCCGCGCGGGGATCATGATCGGCCGGGACCAGACCGCCAGGCTGATGCGCGCCGCAGGCGTCGAGGGCGCGAGGCGTTCGAAACGGGTCAAGACCACCAGGCCGGATCCGGTTTCGGCGCGTCACCCTGACCTCGTCAAGCGGGAGTTCACCGCGACCGCGCCGAACCGGCTCTGGGTCACCGACCTGACGTTCGTGCCGACCTGGGCCGGCGTCGCCTACGTGTGCTTCATCATCGACGCGTTCAGCAGGATGATCGTCGGGTGGCGGGTCGCGTCGCACATGCGCACCGAGATGGTCCTCGACGCGATCAAGATGGCCCGCTGGTCACGCGGCGCCCGGCACGAGGATCTGCGCTGTCACAGCGATGCGGGGTCTCAATTCACCTCCATTCGCTACGGCGAACGCCTCCGGAGATCGGCGCAACGCCGTCGATTGGAACCGTCGGGGATAGCTACGACTGTCAGTCTCTGAGGGCCGGATTCCGCGAGGATGAGGAAGTCCTGGCCGTGGTGCTCTGACCCATCTCTACGATTGACCCACATGGTGTCTTGGCGTTGATCTGTCGGGCCCGCGGCCGGGCACGTACGACCACTGCCGCCGGTCCGGGCGTGACCTGATAGGAGCCTGGAGCATTTTCGTGACCGTGTCCCCGTGACAGTCCTGTCCGCCCACCGGCGTCGGTGCCGCCCCCGCACCCGTAGCCGGAGGACAGCCTCGTACATGAGCCAGATCGCCCCCACCCGTTCCGGTCACGTCGTGATCGGCGTGGACACCCACAAGCACATCCACGTGGCCGCCGTCATGGACTCGATCGGTGGGATTCTCGCGACCGGCACGATCGCCACCGACCGTGCCGGTTACCAGCAGCTACTGGAATGGGCCGCGGACTACGGCACCATCATCGCGTTCGGCATCGAGGGCACAGGCTCCTACGGGGCTGGTCTGGCCTCGTACATCCGTCGCCAGGGGCACAAGGTCGTGGAAGTCTCGCGCCCAGACCGACGCCTGCGTCGGTTGAACGGGAAGTCCGACACCTTGGACGCTGAGAACGCGGCCCGCGCAGTCCTCGCGGGTTTCGCTACCGCCACGCCCAAGAGCGCCGACGGGAGCGTGGAAATGATCCGTCAGCTCAAAGTCGCTCACGACACTGCGGTCAAAGACCGCTCTGCAGCGATGATCACGTTGAAGGCGATGCTCGTGCACGCCGAAGAAAATCTACGCAAGGTACTGCAGGGGAAGACGCAGAAGATGATCGCCCGCCGCTGCGCTTCCCTGCGCCCCCGCGCGCTGAGCACGCCGGAGGAGGCCAATCGTCATGTGCTCCGGTCGCTGGCCAGGCGGTGGCTGTCGTTAAACGAGGAGATCCTCGAGCTCGAGGCCATGATCAAGGGGCTCGTGATCGCGCGTGCGCCGCACCTGCTCGACCAGTTCGGGATCGGCGTGGACACGGCAGCGGAGATCCTCATCGTGGCCGGGGACAATCCCGAACGGATCAAGAGCGAGGCAGCATTCGCCAAGCTCGCCGGCATCAGCCCCGTGCCTACAGGCTCAGGGATGAGCAGCGGAAAACATCGGATCAATCATGGCGGTCACCGTCAGCTGAACGCAGCCATCTACAGGACAGTCATCGTGCGGATGCGCTTCCATGAGCCCACGATCGCCTACGTGGCACGACGCACCGCGGAGGGCAAGTCCAAGCGAGACATCATTCGCTGCCTCAAGAGGTACGTGATCCGCGAGGTATACCACCTCGTGAAGACCAACCCTCGCACCGGTCAGATCGCG